>JBJELP010000131.1:0-11841 GCA_051879215.1 Lachnospiraceae bacterium | reverse complement strand
GTTTGTGGTGACCTAATTTACTTCTTGACAACGGTCATTACATATCAGATTTACAAAAATGTGCTCATGAATGCAAGCATTCACCGCACTTTTTGTGTAAATCTGCTTGGCTCTGAACAGTAACAAAAAATGGTAAAAAGGGAGAAAGAAATTGACTAAATTCTGCTGAGATAGTACAATATGAACAACTGAAAATGAAAATGTACAGTCTTTCCGGTAAGCGGAAAAACCGTACATGGAATCTTCATATTTCATAAGGAGGAACGTATATGAAAAAGTTTATTGCACTGCTGCTGGCAGCAGGAATGACACTTTCACTTGCTGCCTGCGGCGGAAAAGCACCTGCAGCAGATGACACAAAGGCACCTGAGGTGTCCGGTGATGTGATCAATATTGATGTGATCGCAGCACAGTATGGCACACAGACCAAGGACTGGTGGGCAGGCTTCGTTAAGGATTTCAACGCAGCAAATGAAGGCATCAACCTTACCGTTGATGTGGTATCATGGAATGATATCTATACTGTAGTGAATACCCGGATTGCCAATAATCAGGCTCCTGATATTCTGAACATCGACGTATTTGCGGATTATCAGGCAGATGATCTGCTGCTTCCCGCTTCTGATTATGTATCTGATGAAACCTATGCAAAGTTCTATCAGTCATTCCTGGATCAGTCCGTTGTGGATGGTACCGTTTGGGCTGTTCCGGATCTGGCTTCCGCACGTGCACTGTATTACAATGTGGACATTCTGAAGGAAGTCGGAGTGGAAGTTCCGAAGACATGGGATGAACTGAAGGATGTATGCCAGAAGATCAAGGATCATTACAATGGGGAAGTATATCCCTGGGGTATTGATATGACAACTGACGAAGGTCAGGCTGCATTTGCATACTATACATGGAACAATGGCGGCGGTTTTGTTGATGAAGAAGGCAACTGGACTCTGAACAGTGCAGAAAATGTGGCAGCCATTGAGTATGCAGTGGATCTGGTAAAATCCGGTCTGACCAATACCGATCCTGCTCAGGAAACCCGTTATGATCTGCAGGATATGTTCGGTGCAGGCAAAATTGCCATGATGATCGCACCCAACTCCCTTCCCGCATACTGTGAAGCAGGCGGTTATACTGTAAATTATGCAGTTTCATCCATTCCTACCAATACCGGTGAATCCGTATCTGCAGGCGTTATGGACCGTTTCATGTGTTTCGACAACGATTACAGTGATGAGAAACTGGAAGCAATTAAGAAATTCTTTGATTTCTTCTACGAAGATGAACGTTATTCCGAATGGGTATTAATGGAAGGTTTCTTACCTGCAACGACAGCAGGCGGCGAAGCAGTTGCAGCAGCTGATGAAGCTATGGGCGCATGGGTTGATATCGTTGGTTCCAGCAAATTCTATCCCACAGCAAAGGCTGAATGGGCAGATGTAAAACAGGGTGTTATCAATGTGGAACAGAATGCACTTCTTGGCGGCAATGTTCAGGAACTGCTGGATGCTCTTCAGGCTGAAATCGCAGAATAATTCCAGCGAAAGTACATATGGACGGCCGGGCGCTTCGGTGCCTGGCTGTTTTCCTTTTCGGTTTCAGAAAATTAGGAGGTAAAATGTGAAAAAAAAGAAAGGTTTTGCAAAAATTGAACCTTATATCTGGATTATGCCAAGTGTACTCCTGATGTCGGTTTTTATTCTGGTTCCCATCTTCTATGTATTTCGCATGGCTTTCAGTGAGGTCAGTAAGGCCGGTCTGATCAAGGGTTTTGCCGGAATGGCCAATTTTAATAAAGTTCTGGGGAATCCGGTTTTTGGTATGGTTCTGAAAAATACTGTGATCTGGACGGTTGTTGTGGTTGGACTTTCCACTGTACTGGGCTTTATTCTGGCACTGCTTCTGAACAACAAGTTCAAAGGCCGTAAAATTGCCCGGGCCATCATCGTATTTCCCTGGGCAACCACTCTGGTTATTCAGGCCAGTGCATGGAACTTTATCATTAATACAGATTACGGTACATTAAATACGTTGCTGATGAAGCTGCATCTGATCGATCATGCGATCAACTGGACTGCCACGGCAGGAGCATATTTTGCATGGGAAATGGCCTGCGGTGTGTTCGTTACCATTCCCTTTGTATGTTTTACGGTTCTGGCCGGTCTGCAGAGTATTGATGCAACCTATTATGAAGCGGCAACTGTGGATGGAGCCAGTTACTGGCAGAGTCTGTTCCACATTACGATTCCGCTGGTGAAGCCTTCTCTTACGGTTTCCACCGTATTAAATATTATTTATGTATTTAACTCATTCCCGATCATCTGGACCATGACCAAGGGAGATCCGGCAAACCGTACCGATACTCTGGTTACCTATCTGTATAAACTGGCTTTCTATAACGGAAAGCAGGGACAGGCAGCAGCTGTATCCGTAATCGGATTCCTGATCCTTCTGGTATGTGCAAGCGTTTACATGATCAATACATTGAAAAAAGGAGAGCAGTAATCATGGAAAAAAAGACTTTATCTCCCAAGAAACTGCTTCTGCGCGGTCTTCTTTATCTGGTTGTGATCGACATCTGTGTCCTGACACTGTATCCTTATTTTGTCATGTTCTGCAATGCATTGAAAAGCCGTGCGGAAATTTTTTCTGTGGATGGGACAATTCTGCCGGTTCAGGCGGTCTGGTCAAACTTCATCGATATCTGGAAAATGGCTCCCATTGGTCAGTATATGCTGAATTCCCTGCTGGTTGCCGGTGGTTCCACCATTATTGCCATGATCTGCGGGATTCCGGCAGCCTATGCACTGTCCCGTATGAAATTCCGCGGTCAGACAGCATTTCTGGGATTTGTCATTGTATCACAGATGTTTGCACCGGTCGTACTGCTGATCGGTATTTATAAAGTCATGCAGACACTGAGTCTGACCAATAGCATTCTGGGTCTGGTATTTATTAACGCGGCATTCAATCAGGCCTTTACCATCTGGCTGCTCCGCGGTACTTTCCTGGGAATTTCCAGTGAAATGGAGCAGGCTGCGGAAATTGATGGATGCAATCGGATCCAGGCCATGTTTAAAATCCTTCTGCCGGTGGCTGCACCGGGTATTGTCACCACATTGATTTTTATTTTCATCAATGCATGGAATGAATATACCGTTGCTCTGACGCTGATTTCCACCGATACGCTGAAACCTCTGACGGTAGGTATCAATATTTTCAACGGTTACAATATGATTGAATGGCAGTATCTGTTTGCAGCGTCTCTGTTCGCAATTCTGCCGGTTGTCATTCTCTTTATGTGCATTGAAAAGAATCTGGTAAACGGCCTTACATCCGGCGGTGTGAAGGGCTGATACATCCGGCGTTCCGTTTTCGCAAGCATCGGATGGTCGAATTATGCAAGTGTCGAATGGTTGAATTTCGCGAGCATTGAATGGTCGAATTATGCAAGCGTCGAATATTCAAATGAAAATATAGGAGTATGTGGTTATGAATCAGGAACCTGCAAAAAAAGTTACAATGAATGATCAGAAAATCAGGGTGAATGGAGCTGTATCTGCAGATATGGTGGAAGCCGTTTCCCATTTTCAGCTGGATGGGGTTCCCGTATCCATGGAACCCTATGGCAATGGTCACATTAACCGGACTTGTCTTGTGACAACCAGTACAGGGCATCGGTATATTCTTCAGCGTATCAGTGAGGCCTTTGATATTCCGGCGCTGATGAAAAATATGTCTCTGGTTACAGAGCATCTGGCGAAAAAGGTGAAGGATCCGAGGGAGTCCCTGCATCTGGTGCCGACGGACACAAAAGAAAGCTATTACCGTCAGGAATCCGGAAGCTATCGGGTATTTGATTTTGTGGAAGACAGTATTTGCCTGGAACTTCCGGAGACACCGGAGGATTTTTATAATTGTGCGCTGGCATTTGGTTTGTTCCAGAATCAGCTGGCAGATTTTCCGGCGGATACACTGGCAGAGTCCATTCCGGATTTTCACAATACCATCAATCGGTATCGTATGTTCCGGGAAACCCTTGCAAAAGATCCGATTCATCGTGCAGCCGGTGCGGAAAAGGAGATTGCATTTGCCCTGGCAAGGGAAGAGGAGGCAGGATGCCTTCACCGGATGCGTGAAAGCGGAAAGCTTCCCTTACGGGTTACCCACAATGATACAAAGATCAATAACGTCATGCTGGACAAAAAGACCAGAAAACCGCTCTGTGTACTGGATCTGGATACGGTTATGCCCGGTCTGAGTCTATATGATTTTGGTGATGCCATCCGCTCCGGTGCCGGCACGGCCATGGAAGATGAAACGGATCTGACGAAGATGACGATCAATCTGGAAATGTTCCGTGCATTTACCAGAGGATTTCTGGAGGCCTGCCGCCTGACCGATGAAGAAGTCAGACTGCTGCCCATGGGAGCTAAAATCATGACATTGGAGTGCGGTGTGCGGTTTCTCACGGATCATATAGATGGAGACCATTATTTTGCAATTCATCGTCCCGGTCACAACCTGGATCGATGCCGGACCCAGTTCAAACTGGTGGCAGATATGGAAGCTAATTGGGACGAAATGAAGCAAATTGTCAATACTACTGCAAAAGAGGTATATGGGCATGAAGTTTATTAATGGACAGATTTTTCAGAATGGTCAGTTTATACCGGGGGGAATTGCTTTTGAGAAGCGGATTACCGCGGTGGGAGAGGAAGTAACAGCCGGAAAAGGTTCGATTTCTCTTTTGAATGGTTGCGATATCGGTAAAGGGGAAAGCTGTGTGAATCCGGAAAATTCTGTAAATTCGGAAAATTCCATGGATCTGAAAGGCTGCTACGTGATTCCGGGTCTCATTGATATTCACACCCATGCGGCCATGGGGGAAGATGCCAGCGACGGATCTTCCAAAGGACTGGAAATCATGTCCCGCTACTATGCGGCAGAAGGAGTCACTTCCTTTCTTCCCACCACCATGACCCTGAAAGAGCCGGAACTGCTTTGTGCCATGGAGACAATCCGGGATTTTAAACGGCCCGCAGACGGAGCAAAAATTGCGGGAATTCATATGGAAGGTCCTTTCCTCAGCTATGAAAAGAGGGGCGCCCAGAATGCTGATAATCTGCATGCTCCGGACAGGGACATGTTTTATCGGCTGAATCAGGCATCCGGTGGAATGGTCAGACTGATTACCATTGCTCCGGAAGTACCGGGAGCCATGGAGTTTATAAAAGAAATTTCCCCCATCTGTGCTGTTTCACTGGGGCACACCACAGCGGATTATCAGACCGCGAAGGCAGCATATGAAGCGGGAGCCACACAGGCGACACATCTATATAACGGGATGCCGGGGCTTCATCACAGAGAACCTTCGGTGATCGGTGCAGCCTTTGACAGCGGAGCCTATGTTGAACTGATACCGGATGGTCTGCATGTGAGTCCCTCTATGATCCGTATGACAGCAAAACTCTTTGGTGACCGTCTGATCCTGATTTCAGATTCTCTCCGGTGTGCAGGTATGCCGGACGGCGACTATATGCTGGGGGGCCAGTCCATTACCATGAAAAACGGAACGGCAGTTCTTACCGGTACAGAAACTTTAGCCGGTTCTTCCATTCATCTGATGGAAGGGATCAGAAGAGCAGTTCGTTTCGGCCTTTCCCTGGAAACTGCTGTCTATGCAGCAACCATGGCGCCGGCCAGAGCCATCCGGATGGAAGAACAGATTGGTTCTCTGGAGGTTGGAAAAAGCGCAGATTTCGTAATTCTGGATGAAAAACTGCAGGTGAAAGCCGTATATGTGGAAGGCAATCGTGTCAGATAATTTTTACAAAAGGAGTAATGCAAAGAATGAAAAAGTGGACAGCAAAGTTTTTCAGCTGCCTGTTGATTACCGCAATGATTACAACCGGCCTCTATTTTCCGGCTCATGCGGAAGATAAGAAGGAAGTTCAGATCATTCTGGGTTTTGAAGAAATTGAGGATTCCAGTATCGCTCTTTCCGGAAAGTGTTCATTAGAAGATTTATATGAAAAAATGCCTGATTCCATCAGTGTTTATCTGGAAGGAAAATCAGACCCCGCCGTAATACCGGTTACCTGGGAGGCGGATGAAGATTATGAAAATACGAACAGAAGCAGCTATGTATTCTGGGCAAAATGGGATGAGAATCTGTATCAGGTAGATAAAAGCTACCATGTTGAGAATTATTTTCCATTTATTGAAGTGATTTTAAATCAGGGAGATGACGGAATCAGCCCTGCCGATCTGAGTGATGGAATCGAGAATATCGTAAAACGTGCTTACCAGCAGGTGCGAATCAGATGGACTCCTTTGGAAAACGTCGACGGTTATATTAACAGCGATGGAGAATTGTCCGGGACATTTGAAGCAGGTACGGAATATCGTGGAATTCCCTACGGTCAGCTGATCGATGCAGGCAAATATGTTCCTGCTTCTGCTTCATTCGATACCTTTTTAAATGCTGTTAAGGATTCTGAAAGTGTATTCTATACGGAGCGCGGACGGTATGATGGTCATTCCAATGAATCACCATATTATGGCAATGATTGCAGTGCGTTTGTCTCATATACATATGGAATGCCAAGACGTACTACAACCTGGTTTGCTGACTCGGATCTGTTTACCGAAGTAGAAGAAAACAGTATTCAGAATGCACAGATCGGAGACTGCTTTAATAAAAAAGGAAGCCATATTGAACTGATTACAGATATAATCCGGAACGATGATGGAATCGTTGAAACAGTCGAAGTGTCTGAACAGACACCGCCGATAGCAAGAACAGTGACCTATACGGCTGAGGAGATTCAGGAAATCATAGACGGAGGATATACCCTGCTCCGCTATATTGATCGGGAAACCGTAGAGGAACCGGAAGACTACGAAGGATATGAGTCAGATCAGGCAGATTCCAATGAGCCAGATTCCAATGAGCCAGAGAATCCATTTGTTGATGTTTCGGAAGATAAATATTATTATGATGCAGTTCTGTGGGCTTATGAGAATGGTATTACAGAAGGAGAGGACGAGACTCATTTTGCTCCGGATAATTCCTGTACCCGGGGTCAGACTGTGACTTTTCTGTGGCGCGCGGAAGGAAAACCCGAAGCAGAGAATACAGATCATCCGTTTGTGGATCTGAACGCAGAAAGGTATTATTACGATGCAGTTCTCTGGGCCTATGAAAATGGCATTACATATGGTGCAGATGAAACTCATTTTTGCCCGAATGAAACGGTAACCCGCGGGCAGTTTGTATCATTTCTGTATAGAGCAATGGGAGAACCGGAACATACAATAGAGAATCCTTTTTCTGATGTATCTGAAACAAAATACTATTATGATGCAGTTCTGTGGGCTTATGAGAACGGCATTACAGAAGGAGAGGACGAAACACATTTCGGCCCGGATAATACCTGTACCCGGGGTCAGGTCGTAACTTTCCTGTATCGAGCCTATAATGAGTGAAAATGAGGAAAAAAAGGAGATTTTTATGAGAATTCTTGCAGCAAGAGATTATGATCATATGAGCCGTCAGGCAGCGAATATTATTTCTGCACAGGTTATTTTAAAACCCGACTGTGTACTGGGGCTGGCAACCGGCTCCAGCCCTCTTGGGATTTACAGACAGCTGATTGACTGGTATCAGAAGGGAGATATCAACTTTTCACAGGTACGCACCGTCAACCTGGATGAATACGTGGGTCTGGGGGAAGAGAATGATCAGAGTTATATTCATTTTATGAGAAGTAATTTCTTTGATCACATCAACATCAATCAGGCCAATACCAATGTTCCCTGCGGAACCAATCCGGATGCAGAGGCAGAGTGTTCCCGTTATGATCAGGTGATTAAAGATCTGGGAGGTATTGATCTGCAGCTTCTGGGTCTTGGTCCCAATGGACATATCGGATTCAATGAACCCAATGAATATTTTGCAATGGATACCCACAAGACACCTCTCACTGATGCGACCATACAGGCGAACCGGAGATTTTTTGAAAAAGAAGAGGATGTACCCCGTTTCGCCTATACCATGGGAATTCGGAATATTATGCAGGCAGAAAAGGTTCTGATGATTGTTTCCGGAAAGCAGAAAGCAGCCATTCTGAAAGAGGCATTTCTGGGACCGGTTACGCCGAAGGTACCCGCGTCTATCCTGCAGATTCACAAGGACTTTACGCTGGTGGCCGATGAAGAAGCACTGTCTGCATTTACCCATGAAGAACGGGAAAAATGGAATATCGAATAGGTAGTTCATGAATACGGATCGAAATATGGGATCTGAGAAGGGCTGTCGCACTAAATTCATTTAGTGTGCAGCCCTTTTTTCGTACTTTAAGACGGTCAGTATATCCAGCACGGGTGCGAAATCAAATGCTCTTCTTTATGCGTTATTCCCTTGTAGGAATAATAACGGGGTAAAATACATGCCAGACATGCAGGAACAGAATGATACATTCTGAATATGAAGGAGACACTGCCGGGAGTGAGTGATATAATTGCATCAGAAATAAGAAAATGATATTATTTTTCAATATGGGAGATCATATGGAAACAGATTATTTTCAATTAACAGGTTCGGGAGAAAAGAATTGTGAGAGAGTGTGTATTAGAAGGACAGATAAATGGATATGAGCAGAATGCCGGAAGCTGTCAGAATCAGAAAATCCCCCGCCATCGTCATCGAATTGGTCATCATCATGACAATGGTGGTTCTTCTATTGATTTTTATGCGGTGAATTCAGGAATACGTCATGTGGATCCTGTATTGAAAGTGGTATTTTCTCTGCTTCTGCTGCTGTTTTGTCTGGCAGCAGATCAGCCTGTGATTTCTGTCATTGCGATTGTGACAGCAGCTGCAATTACAGTTCTGGCCGGGAAAATTCCGGTAGATCGGTATCTGAGTGTACTGACCATTCCGCTGGCTTTTATACTGATGGGAAGTATTGCAGTTGCCATTGATTTTTCAGGAAATCCTGTGGGTGACTGGAATCTGTTTCTTCACTGGGGCTATCTTTATGTGACAAAGGAAAGCTTGATCCATATGGTTTCTCTTGTTCTGAAAGCCTTTGGTGCAGTCAGTGCCATGTTCATTATGACATTGTCCACGCCGTCCTTTGAATTGTTTTCTGTGTTGAGAAAGCTGCATTGTCCCGCTTTGCTGGTGGAACTGATGCATATGATTTACCGTTTTATTTTTATTCTGACAACTGTGCAGAGAAACATGCGGATATCTGCGGAATCCAGACTTGGTTTCTGTGATTTCCGGACTTCCTGCTATTCCTTCGGACAGATTGCCAGCAATCTGTTTATCGTTTCTCTGAAAAAAGCCAATGCGTATTACGATGCGATGGAAGCCAGATGCTATGACGGTGAATTTCTGTTTCTGGAAGAGGAAACGAAGGCCACTGGAGGATTGATCCTTGGAACAGTGGTATATTTTGCTGCTTTGACTGTGATCTGGTGGGTGATTCGTTAAAAATGTTTTGCAGAACAACATGGAATTGTGATTTTTCACGGGATGTGTTCTGTTGATAATAGCCCGTATACGGGTGCAATATTTTGAGAAACGTATTTGAGGAAGAATGATGAGGGAACCGATTTTACAGGTCAATAACCTGTATTATGCATATGATGAGAAAAAAACAGCATTAAATGGCATTAATTTATCGATTTATCCGGGAGAGCGTATTGCAATCGTAGGCTCCAATGGAGCAGGAAAATCTACATTTTTCCTGAACATCAACGGTGTTTTGTCTCCGGAAGAGGGGGAAATCCGATTAAACGGTACGCCCATTACAAGGAAAACGCTGCCGAAGCTCCGAAGACATATCGGTATTGTTTTTCAGGATGCAGACAATCAGATTGTTGCTTCCACCGTGAAAGCTGAGATTTCCTTTGGACCGATGAATCTGAAGCTTCCGAAAGAAGAAGTGATCCGGCGGGTGGAGCAGGCCATGGAATATATGAATATTACGGAGTTCGGTGACCGGCCGCCCCATTATCTCAGCGGCGGTGAAAAGAAGCGGGTTGCCATTGCGGATATTATCGCCATGCAGTCGGAAGTGATTATTTTCGATGAACCCTGTGCTGCTCTGGATCCGGTGAATGCGGCCATGCTGGAGGATGTGTTAATCCGATTATCAGAAGAAGGAAAAACTCTTCTGATTTCCACCCATGATGTGGATTTTGCTTATCGGTGGGCGGAGCGGGTACTGGTATTCTGCGAAGGAGAAGTCATAGCAGACGGTACACCCCTTGAGATTTTCCGAAACCGGGTGATTCTGGACCGGGCGAATCTGAAACGTCCCACCATGCTGGATGTATATGAATCTCTGGTGTCTGCCGGGGTCCTGCCGGATGAGGGGATTTATCCAAGAGATGCCGATGCATTAAAACAGTATCTGCAGAAACGAAATCCGTAAGTTTCACATCAGACATTTGTATGAGTCGATTTTAAGAGTGAAAAGCACGAAAAAATCAACGTGAGGCTCATTTGTCGGGTAACTCATTTGTATACAATGGAAGAATTTTCTTCCATCTGATATAACCTGCGGCAAAACTGTAAACCTGCACAGCAGGAAAGCCGGGGTATTATGAAAAAAGGAGAGACAACGATATGACGAAAAATGAAACAAAAGTATTTAAAGTGCTGTGTTTCCTGTGCATGCTTTTTGCAGTATCACCTGCAGTCAGTGCCATGCATATCATGGAAGGATATCTGCCGCCCACATTTTGTGTGGCGTGGGGCGTGGTCTGCCTTCCGTTTCTGTTTCTGGGATTTACCCGTCTCAACAGACAGGTGAAGGAAAATCGAAAAAGCATGACCATGATAGCCATGGCAGGTGCATTTATTTTTGTGATTTCATCACTGAAAATCCCGTCTGTAACAGGAAGCTGTTCCCATATGACCGGAACCGGACTCGGTGCAATTCTGTTCGGTCCTGCGGCTGTTTCCGTAATGGGACTTATCGTCCTGCTGTTCCAGGCAATTCTTCTTGCTCATGGCGGTTTAAGTACGCTGGGTGCCAACTGTTTTTCCATGGCTATTGCGGGCCCCATTATTTCCTGGCTGATTTATAAAGGGCTTGGCAAAGCCGGTGTAAACCGGAAAGTTACCGTATTTCTGGCAGCTGCCGTAGGTGATTTGTTTACATACTGTGTGACCAGTATCCAGCTTGCCATGGCATATCCTTCAGCAGAAGGCGGATTTCAGGCATCTCTGGTTAAATTCCTGGGCGTATTTGCAACCACACAGATTCCGCTGGCAATGATTGAAGGAGTTCTGACAGTTATTGTTGTGATTGCTCTGGAATCCTTTGCACAGAGCGAACTGAAGGCAATCCATTTTGATGCGTGATAGATGGGGGATATGGATATGACAAAGCAGAATAAGAAACTGGTAATGATATTATTGATTGTGGCTGTTTTACTGGTTGTAGGTCCTTTTATTGCCATGAGAGGTTCCGAATTCGGTGGTTCTGATGATGCGGGAAGTGAGATGATCAGTGAAATCACAGGCACGGAGTATGAACCCTGGTTTGAACCGATTCTGGAAACTGCCATCGGCGGTGAACTGCCCGGGGAAATTGAAAGTCTGATTTTCTGCATACAGACCGGCATCGGTGTAGGCATCATTGCATTTCTGATGGGTAAGTTCATGGAAAGAAAGAGATTGATGACATTGTATCCGGAAATTGCACAAAAGGAAGATATGTGATAAAAAAAGAGGTTGTTTATTAAAGGGGCTGCTGCACTAAGTTAGGGTTCTTTCTGAACTTTGGGTAAATTAATTTTTTTTAAGACTGGCATCATGAT
>JBJELP010000130.1:0-2685 GCA_051879215.1 Lachnospiraceae bacterium | reverse complement strand
TTTATATTGAAAAGGTGGAGTAAAACAATCTGGAAAAAGGAGGATTCAAAATGGACATGATTGAATTGAATAATGGAATAAAAATGCCGTTACTTGGTTTTGGCGTTTTCCAGATAACAGATGAACAGATTTGCGAAGAAAGCGTGATAAATGCACTGGAGACGGGCTATAGAATGGTTGATACGGCGGCTTGCTATGGAAATGAAAAAGCGGTAGGTGCAGCAATCAAAAAGAGTGGTATCCCTCGCGAGGAAATTTTTATTAGCTCAAAAGTCTGGATCCAGGATGCGGGTTATACAGCAACAAAACATTCTTTTGAAAAGACGTTACAGAATTTGCAGACAGATTATCTTGATCTGTACTTAATACATATGCCTTATGGAGACTACCACGGCAGTTGGGATGCAATGGAGGAGTTATATCAGGAGGGAAAAATAAGAGCAGTCGGTGTTTGTAATTTTTTACCGGATCGGTTGGTAGATTTGATTTTGAGCCACCGGATTGTTCCAGCGGTGAACCAAATAGAACTGCATCCATTTTGTCAACAGGCAGAGCTTCGCTGCATTATGGAGCAATATGATATTCAGACAATGGCCTGGGCGCCATTTGCGGAAGGCAGAGATGGAATTTTCCAGAATGAAACACTGGCTACTATTGGGAGAAAATACGGAAAAACACCGGCACAAGTTATTTTGCGTTGGCTTCGCCAGAAAAAAATAATTGCAATTCCAAAGTCAATTCATGCTGAACGCATAAGACAGAACTTTGCAATCGATGATTTTTCACTTACGGATTCTGACATAAGAGAGATCGAGAAAATGGATTCTCATAAGAGCCTGATTCTGGAAATCAGGAGTCTGGATGAAATATATCGGTTACATGGTATTCACTTTAAACAATAAGCAGTCGGAAAGGAGAAATTACAATGCCTCATGTAGCAATTACCATGATTCCCGGACGGGATGAAGATGCCAAGCGAAAGCTGGCAAAAAAAGTGCAGGAACTTCTAATCAAAGAACTGGGTGTTGAACCCAGGTTCGTGTCTGTATCTGTTCAGGATATCCCCATGGAGAACTGGCAGAAGTCAATGGAACAATATTCAGATGAAATCCTGTATATTAAACCTGGTGTATAAAACAATTTTAAGCGGAATAGGAGGAATAAAGAAATGAGTAAAAAACTGGTAGCATATTTTTCAGCAGGTGGCACGACAAAGAAGGCTGCTGAGCATTTGGCAAGAGCAGCAGGTGCGGATCTGTTTGAAATCAGACCTGCTGTTCCTTATACCCGTTCTGATCTGAACTGGATGGATAAAAAGAGCCGGAGCAGTATGGAAATGAATGACCCATCATCCCGCCCGGAAATTGCAGTGACACTGGAAAATATGGAGGACTATGATACTGTATTCATTGGATTTCCCATCTGGTGGTATGTTGCTCCTCATATCATTAACACTTTTGTAGAAAGTTATGATTTTTCCGGAAAAACCCTGGTGCCCTTTGCTACATCCGGCGGAAGCGGATTGGGAAGGTCGGTTGATGTTCTTAAGACACTTTGCCCGAATGCAGATTGGAAAGCAGGAAAGATGGTAAATGGCGTATCAGACAAAGCCCTTGCAGATTGGGCGAAACAATTTTAATTCAGGAGGGACAATTATGGAACTTAGAAAGACTGATCCGGAATTTGCAGAGCGTTTCTATCACTTTGCTTTTGACGAGGTTGTAAATGAAGAAAACCAGCAGCTTGATGCAGTTACACGCAATTTAGCGATTATTTCCACTTTGATTGGCTGCGGTGGTGTGGATGCCTATCGGGAGATGTTGCCCGCAGCAATGGATAACGGCGTGACTCCGGTCATGGTCAAAGAGACTGTCTATCAGGCGACGGATTATCTCGGCTACGGACGGGTACTTCCTTTTTTTAATGCAACCAATGATGTTTTTACACAGAAAGGAATTGAGCTGCCTCTGCCTGGGCAGGCCACCACAACGATGGATGACCGTCTGGAAAAGGGTGCAGAAGCACAGGCTGCAATTTTTGGGGAGCAGATGAGAGAGGCGTGGAAGAAAGGACATATGAATCGCTGGCTGGCTGCAAATTGCTTTGGTGACTTTTATACACGCACCGGACTCGATCTGAGACAGCGTGAGATGATCACGTTCTGTTTTCTCATGGCACAGGGAGGCTGCGAACCACAGCTCATCGCCCATGCAAAAGGAAATATGAATCTGGGTAATGACAGGGAGTTTCTTGTCAGAGTGGTATCACAATGTCTGCCCTACATTGGATATCCACGCAGTCTGAATGCAGTCAGCTGTATTCAAAAGGCTGCAGAATCATAAATTTGGGACCGTATGAATGGAACAGAAAGGAAATACAGAATGGAATATACAACACTGGGAAATACCGATATCCAAATCTCCAGGCTCTGTGTAGGCTGTATGAGCTTCGGAAAGGCCGGGACAATGCACGACTGGACACTGGACGAAACGGAAACAGAGAAGGTAGTCAGACATGCTCTTTCACTGGGAATCAACTTTTTTGACACTGCCAATGGATATTCTGCCGGAACGAGTGAGGAATATCTGGGACGGGCGCTGAAAAAGAATATTGCCCGTGATCAGGTAGTGATTGCCTCTAAGGTTTATTTTAACCCTGGCAGACTGTCTGCTGCGGCAATTCATA
>JBJELP010000129.1:0-2697 GCA_051879215.1 Lachnospiraceae bacterium | reverse complement strand
AGGATTTCCTTAGTGAATGTGATGATGATTCCGCCTGCAAGGGTCAGGAATCCATAGGCTAGGGGCCTGCATACGCAGTACCCCCGCCTCCGAACCGTACGTACATCTCTCGGTGTATACGGCTCTCCGTTAGTTATTAACACATTTCTGTGCCAAGCTATTCATGGATTGTTTTATGACAATCCGAACATACCACAAGTGTCTTTCTGCGTTTATTACGCATGATTTGTTTCCAAAGTTCTTCACCTTGGAGCGTTTTAATACTTGGAATCAGATGAACTTCCATCGGCTCATCAGTTTTCTTTCCGCACAGTTCACATACGCCTGTTGCTAGTCTCGCTCGTATACTTGCGTTGGTAACAGGAATATATCGATGTTTTGTTATTGCATCGTTGCATTTCCCATTCTGACAGTCTTTAAGCGTTACTAGTCGTTTCTCTTTTTCGATACCTGAATTCGTGATATACGTTACTGACCAGTACTTGCCTTTTCGGTGCTGTCTGGCTATCTTACTGATTGATGAATTGTGTTTTCCTGCAAGAGTTGCCAGGCAACTGTACTCCATCAAATATCTGAAATATCCCAGGCGATTGTAATCCACTGCCAGATTGTAGTAGTTGAGTACACCTCTCATTTCTTCATTGTATCGTTGCACTATCACATAATCGGGCAAATACAGCCATCCCTTTCTATGGATTGGCTTGAACTTCTTTGATTCAGTCTGACGGATGATTCCTCTGTCAAACATGAACTTCTCGATTCTTTCAAAAGGTATAGATAATTCTACTTTATTGTTCAATGTTCTCTGCTTGTAACCCTGTCCATTTTGTTTTATGACATTGCTTCTTCGCACAGAAACATTGTAGCCAAGGAACAATGCCTTTTTACTACTGTGAGTAATCAGCGTTTTTTCCTCACTCAGTGTAAGTTTGAGTTCCTTCTTCAGGAATTCTGTCAGTTCAGCCTTTATGGCAATGCAATCTTCTTTACTGCCTTTTACCGCTATTAGAAAATCGTCTGCATACCGCACGAAATACAAATTCTTGTCATCAGCTGGTGTCCTTGAAATCCCGTATAATGCTTTTGTATACTCTTCGATTCTGTCAAGTATTTCAGCCTTTTCGTCTTCCTTTGCTTTCTTTAGTTTCGCTTTCTGATAATCTCGTCTGCCCTTCATTACGCTATACTCATATGTGTATTTGCGTTCATGTGGCTTTTTAAATCGGTTCTGAATTTCCTCTAGTTTCATGTCTAATTCATTCAAGTAGATATTTGCAAGTATTGGTGATAAGATGCCACCCTGCGGTGTTCCCGAATATGTTTCATGGTATTTGAAATCTTCAACATATCCTGCCTTTAACATAAGTCTGATAACATTGATAAATTTACTGTCTTTGATTTTTCTTTGCAGAATTTCTATCAGTTTGTCATGGTCAATATTATCGAAACACCCTTTAATATCTCCTTCTACGAACCATTTTGCACCGGTAAAGTATATCTTTGCCTGCTTTAACGCAGTATGACAGCTTCTGTTCGGTCTGAAACCATGTGAGAAATCAGAAAAGTTAGGTTCATAGATTGCTTCTAGGAACATACGAATTACTTCCTGCAAAAGTTTATCCCTAAATGATGGAATACTTAAAGGTCTTTCCTTTCCATTGGCTTTCGGAATATATATACGTCTAGCTGGCTTCGGTTTGTATGTTCCATTTTTAAGGTCATTTATCAGACCGTCAACATACTTTTTACCAAACCCATCTGCCGTATCATCGTCTACGCCTTTGGTAGTTGCACCTTTGTTGGAATAAATCTTTTGATAAGCAATAAAGTAGATATCTTCTCTCAAAAGATATCGATACAGGCGTGTATAAACGCCATCCTTGTGGTCGCTTGCATTTTTGTAAATGCGCTCCAAAATTTCAGATGTTGGTTTCATTGAGGTTTCTCCTCCCTTTCAACTTTCAATTTTGAAATTAACTAACTGCCGTCCTTCGCCATGTGAGCAGTATTACCTGCATCCGATTTTACGGCATTCCCTGTCAATTCAGGGTTCTCGGACTACTACGACGGCTCTGTTGCCATGCGAAACAGATGAGTTTCGTTTAGGCAATCCCCAGTTTAAATGCTGTTCTAGGATAGTGTGAATTGTCGGGTACGCTTTCGGTTTGTTGTGGCACGCTCCCGTGTCTGTTTTACAGATTCATTGACAACTCATATTGCGCGAACGGTACAATATGATTCTGTAATTGAGGTATCATGACCTTTTCCTCAAGCCCCAGCGAAGGGCAACTTAAACCTCACGTTCGAGAAGTACACTCTTACCCTCGTATCCACTTGTCATTGCAGTTTAGTCGCAGTAATGGTCATTTACTGACTTTCCGCTTTCCTGCCATGCGCTTGTCCCGCTGTGCTTTCGCCATCGCGGTAAGGCAGGCTGACTCATGCGTTGTCATGCATGGTAGTTCCTATAATGTGACTACTTTAACAGCACCCAAGTCTGGGCGCACATTGGCTCTCTGCGAGGGGTCATGGCTCTTGAGAGAAAGTCCCACCTGCATGATACCAAGTCCAAGCAGAATCAGTCCGATTGCTCTTATCAGGCTGAAGATAAAGTTTGACAGGTTGTTTACTACCGCTATAGGGTCACCTGCGGCAAAACACGTGCTGCAGAATACTGTGCAGATAACTACAAGCACA
>JBJELP010000128.1:0-2704 GCA_051879215.1 Lachnospiraceae bacterium | reverse complement strand
TTTCTGACTGCGAAGTATCTTCTATACTCGGCTGAGACAATTCCGGTTCTTTCATGGATTCTTGCTCCTGTGCGCTGCAGGCAGCCAAGCAGAGGAGCAAACAAGCCGAGAGGATATGTGCTGCCATTTTTTTCATTGTAATCACCACCTGTTATTTCTTTTCATCCAGCAATATAACACCATCCTCAGGATTATGGTCAATTGCTCCCACGATGCGGTGAGGAAGGTAAGGTTCCTCCAGATAGGCGATATCCTCCGCGGTCAGCTTCACGGCAAGTGCACCGGCAGCGTCATCAAAATGTGATACCTTCGTTGCGCCAATGATCGGAGAAGCAACACCCTTTGCCCAATGCCAGGCCAGTGCAATCTGCTGCATCTTCACGCCGTAGCGTTCTGCAAGTTCATGTACCCGCAGAACGATCTGCATATCCTGTTCCTCCGTGCGGTCGTATTTGCCCATGGCAACCCGGTCAGTCCTGCTGCGCAGGGTATCGGTGTTCCACTGCGGGCGGGTCAGATGCCCTGCTGCCAAAGGGCTGTAGGGCATGAGCGACACACCCATCTGCCTGCAAATCGGAATCAGCTCCCGCTCGTCCTCGCGGTAAAGCAGGTTGTAGTGGTTCTCCATGGCCTGAAACTGTGCCCAGCCATGGTCACGTGCAGCAAGCTGCATATTGTAAAACTGATAGCCATACATGGCGGAGGCTCCCAGAGCCCGTACCTTACCTGCCTTGACCAGATCATTCAGAGCCTCCATGGTTTCTTCGATGGGTGTTTCGTAGTCAAAACGGTGGATGATATACAGGTCCAGGTAATCGGTTCCTAAACGTTTCAGAGTTCCGTCGATTTCCCGGTGGATCGCCTCCGCAGACAGTCTGCCAGGGTTGAAATAAACCTTGGAAGCAATAACAACTCTGTCACGAGCAATGTTTTTTTTCAGTGCCCGACCCAGATATTCTTCGCTTGTTCCGGCGGAATAGCCATTGGCGGTATCAAAAAAGTTGATTCCCAGAGAAAGGGCATGTTTGACTACTTTCTCTGTTTCTGTTTCGTCCAGCGTCCAGTCATGCATGGTACCGGCTTTGCCGAAGCTCATGCAGCCGACACACAGCTTTGAAATCTGAATATCCGTATTTCCTAAAGTTGTATATTCCATTTCGCGTCTCCTTTCAGGGAATTCAGGCTTCTGCAGCTTTCTGAATACAGCTCATGGCATTCAGGCTGCGGGGATAACCGATGTAGGGCAGACATTGGGATACCACCCGAACAAGGAACTCTTTATCATTTCCAAGATTCATATTTCCCTTTGCATGAGCAATGAGCTGCGGTTCACAGCCGCCCTGGGCCATAAGAAAGCAGAATGTGATCATCTCCCGCTGTTTCAGGTCAAGTCCGGTACGGGTGTAGAAGTCGCCAAAGCAGTTGGCAGCCAGCCAGCGATTGATGTGTCCCTTTTTCCACGCCTCTTTCATCTGTTCTCCGAAGATTGCTGCCTGAGCCTCCGCACCTTTTTCCAGTCTGTTATCCATTGTGGTGGTAGCCTGGCCAGGTAAAGGCAGCGTAATCTCATTCTGTACAAAAATTTCATTGGTTACGTTCAAAAAAGGCAGTATCCTTCCATACCCGAGATAATCTGTCGCCTGATATACGGTCTCCTTAACCATGACAGGAGTAACACCATTTTCCAGTGCAGTGGGCAGGATTTCCCGGTAAGCCTCCAGTCCCCCGCAGCCAATCAGGGTGGAAAGGATTGCCAGATAACGCACAGGCGCATCGAGCTGCTGATTTTCTTCATTCACCACCTCGTCAAAGGCAAAATGATAGAAACGCTCTGCAAATTCCGGATCAGTCTTTCTTAGTTCCATATTCACACCTCCATTAAAACGCATTTGCCCAGTCCGCAAGTGCTTTGTCGAATACACCGTTCACCATCTTTCCGGCTTTCCAGTTCGCGTTCGGGCAAAATATCTTACTCATTTCATCTTCCTCCAATCTACGTATCAATCGATTTACACGCCGGGCTTTCCATACGGAATTTCATCCGGAAATGATTCCATGGACTTAATGTCTGGTTGGATTTTCCGTTCACCATCGTATAATATCCTTTAATTGAAACTTTTTATTTTCATATTCATAAATAAAAATACAGCAATTACCAAAACCTTTTTTTAGTTCTTCTGTTGGATCTTGCCATGCTCTTAAAAAATTAAAACAAGCGCCTCCATGTGATACAGCTAAAACCTGGTGATGATCTTCCTTTTCCATTATTTCAGTTAATGTTTTAACCATTCTTTCTTTTGTATCATTTGAAGACTCACCACCAAATTGCAGATAATACGTTTCACATTTTTTGGAATCATTTTCTGCTAATCTTTCACTCTCCGCTTCCAGTTCTCCATAGTACATTTCTTTCAGCCCTTTAAGCCTTGTATATGGCATATTTACAACTAATTCTAAAGTATCACTACATCTTTCACTTGTTGAGCAATACGCATGATCAAAAACAATATGATGATTTTTAAAATACTCTCCGGCAATTAAGGACTGTTGTTTTCCTTTTTCTGTTAACGGAGAATCACACCATCCCTGAATACGATGCTGAACATTGAACATTGTTTCACCATGTCTCATTAAATAAAGTCGTTTTACCATTTTTATAATCTGCCTTTCTGCGAAAGGCATCAATGTATCATGAAACATGTTG
>JBJELP010000127.1:0-2713 GCA_051879215.1 Lachnospiraceae bacterium | reverse complement strand
AGCATATTGATTACCTCCCTGCTTTTCCGCTCCAGATATTCCGACAGGATTCCTTCACTGATGCATTCCTTCACTGCCTTTGTCAGTTTCTGCTCATCGTTTCCATAGGCTCGTACATGCTCCACAAATTCACTGTACTCCTTTAATATCGGACACTTTTCCAGAATCGGATGGCCGGCTTTCTGGTTGATGTTGATCATCCGTACCTCCAGTTCCAGGGCATAGGTTCCGGAATTGCTTTTCTCCAGATAGGCATCGGATAGTCTCAGCAGTGTCTCTTTTTCCTGCTCCGCTCTCCCATTATAAAAGATAATGAAGTATGGCGTTGGGATCTGTGCTGCCTTTGTCCGGAATCTTCTTCTGACAGGAATCAGCTGCTCATACTCCCTGGCCACATAGAGCAGACATCTAAGAGGCATGTTTCTGTTCAGTGTGCTCTGATGCTCCCCCAGAATAATCTTTTTTGACTCAACAGTAAAAGCAATATCGTTTGCGAAGGGCATATACAATACATTCTCAAGGCGAACGCCTTTCAGTGCATGAATATCCGTCAGGGAGTCATCATACAAAGCATTGTACAGACTCAGCAGATTCTCTCCTGCAGTCTGATCTGTGTAAAACAGATCGACAAACACTGAATCCTTGTAATTCCGTCTCTCTTCATGTTGAAAACTTCCCTTTGTCTGAGAGAATACATCTGTACCGGGTGCTATTGCTTCAAAATCATTTCCATCTGTCAGATTATCTGATACGTTATATTCATTGTTGTTCTCTGGTACTTCTGTCAAATAATATTTTCCTCCTTATTGTAACAAATACCGTTTCTTTTTTCAATATGTGTAATATAACATACCATATAATTTTCAATAATACAATAAAAAATCTATAAAGTTTTTATAAAATAATTCTAATCTGACACATGTTTCATCCCATATCATAATTATAATAGAAATGTCGATCTTGTACTACAATTCGGATCGTTGAGATACACAAAAATAAAGGTCATAATATCAAAGATTAACATTGACATTTTGACCTTCAGAATCAAATAGCAGACAAAATAAGTTCCTTGAATAGTCCATCAATGGATCCTCATCCTCTGCACCATAAAAACAAAGTATATATGTTTTGAAATTCATGCAGTGAGGACCTCTTAAAAACCCCCGAAAAGCCTTTCAATATCAGCTTTTTCGGGGGTTCAAGATTCAATCATTCATATTCAGAAAAACAGATTATTTAGCCATCTGAGCTGCAACTTCTGCTGCAAAGTCTTCGTTCTTCTTTTCCAGACCTTCGCCTGTTTCAAAACGAACAAAGCCCTTGATTTCGATCTTAGCGCCTTCAGCCTTAGCTACGGATTCAACGTACTTCTGTACAGTCTGCTTTCCGTCTTCAGCCTTAACGTAAACCTGATCTAACAGACAGATTTCCTTCAGTTCTTTGTTGATACGACCTTCGATCATACCCTTGATAACCTTTTCAGGCTTCTGGGATTCCTTGGGATCGTTCATGATCTGAGCCATCAGGATTTCTTTTTCACGTTCGATGTAATCAGCACTTACTTCCTTACGGCTTGTGTACTGAGGCTTTAATGCTGCAATCTGCATAGCTACGTTCTTAGCCATTTCCTTAACTGCATCATTCACAACGTCTGATACAACGTCAACCAGAACACCGATCTTGCCGCCTGCATGGATGTAAGAAGTAACGAAACCTTCTGTTTCTTCAACCTGCTGGAAACGACGGATCTTCATGTTTTCGCCGATAACAGCGATCTGAGAAGCCAGTGCATCTGCTACTGTCTTGGCAGGTTCCAGAGCCCATGCTTCAGCCATGAATGCATCGATATCAGCTGCTGTTGTGTTCAGAGCCTGATCAGCTACTTCCTTAACAAATGTCTGGAACTTTTCGTTCTTTGCAACGAAGTCAGTTTCAGCATTTACTTCTACAGATACAGCCTTCTTGCCATCTTCTGAAACAACGTTCATAACGATACCTTCTGCTGCGATTCTGCTTGCTTTCTTCTGAGCGGTAGCCAGACCTTTTTCTCTCAGGAAGTCTACTGCCTTGTCCATATCACCTTCGGTAGCTGTCAGGGCCTTCTTGCAGTCCATCATACCAGCACCGGTCATTTCTCTTAATTTCTTAACGTCTGCTGCTGTAATAGCCATGATGATTATTCCTCCTCAGCTGCTTCTTCTGCTGCATCGCCAAAGGTTTCACCCTGTCTTGCTTCGATAACAGCATCTGCCATCTTGGATACAATTAACTTAACGGCTCTGATTGCGTCATCATTGCCGGGAATTACGTAATCTAATTCTTCGGGATCGCAGTTAGTATCTGCAATACCGATTAACGGAATACCAAGAATATGAGCTTCCTGAACACAGATTCTTTCCTTCTTGGGATCAACTACGAAGATTGCATCGGGCAGAGTCTTCATTTCCTTGATACCGCCAAGGTTCTTCTGCAGTTTTTCCATTTCCTTCTTCAGTTCGATAACTTCCTTCTTGGGCAGTACATCGAATGTACCATCTTCCTGCATTTCTTCGATCTTCTTCAGACGAGCGATTCTGCTTTCGATGGTCTTGAAGTTGGTCAGCATACCGCCTAACCATCTCTGGTTAACATAGAACATACCGCATCTTTCAGCTTCTGCAGCGATTGCGTCCTGAGCCTGCTTCTTTGTACCAACAAACAGGATGTTGCCGCC
>JBJELP010000126.1:0-2724 GCA_051879215.1 Lachnospiraceae bacterium | reverse complement strand
AATTCTGCAAAGATATAGACATTCCAAATATTTATAAGGACAAAGAGGATTTTAAGAAACGATATCCGTTTGATCCGGAAAATCCGGATTCTATTATCAGCAATCTTAATCGTGCATACGATAATGCCATCGTGCTCAGAGAGAGCATAACTTCTGAAAGTCTGGCATTTATACAGCTTGCCATCTATGAGATGAATAAGGCGGCGGCAAGCCGTTCGCCGCTTATTGAACTTATGAGGGTTAATGATAATCTGCTGGCTTTTTATGGCATTATAGATGACCAGATTGACAGTGAAAATGTCAGGAATATTATCAAGGCAGGGAAACGTATTGAACGTGTGGACCTTTATGCGCGTCTGGGTGTTGGCAGGAAGGAATTACTGCGTGAGGTTCACAGAATGATTCCGCGTGTGGAGCGAAGCGGACTGGAATATAGCAAAGATAAGTTAAAGGCTGTTACCGCTCTCGTAGAACAGGAAAATATTGATTATTACAAGATTGTTGATGCGGTTGAGTCAATCCTGTCGTAAAATGTCATTATAACAATGAAAGATAGTGTCAAATGACCTATGAAAAAACTGGGCAAAGAAAAAAGGCTCAGATGAACCTTGAAAATTGCAGATATTTTAGTCTGAGGTAAGCTGTCGCCACCCTTGACAGCACGAAAAAGAACTGCTGTAGGTTGATCACCGACGGCGAAGAACTCAAGAACAGATAGTTTTCTCGTCGTTTACAGCAGTGTAGCAGTTCTTTTTCGTGCCATCAAGGGCAAAGCCGCTTCGCGGTGGCTGGGTTACTACCTCAGGCTCTGAATCTAAGAACAGACAGTGGCTTCGCCATTTTGCAGATTTAAGATAGTCTGTTGCCCGAGGAAGATGAGCAGTTGCCATTTGCCCGGCATGTTTTCCGCATTTGCCAGCATGTCCACTTTGTTGAGTGGAGTATAGTTGGTGTGTTTGTGCGGGCGCAGGAAGTTGTAATACGCTACCCACAGGGCTAAATCGTAGTTGGCACCATCGTAATTATCGAAGCCATTTGTGGGTCTGTAAGAAGCTTTGTAGGTACGGTTTAAACGTTCAATCATCTGCTTGTACGGGCGGAATTCTTTGGAGACTTCATCATCATTGGTAAGACCGATTACCTGTGTGATATTGAAGGTGAAGTTATCCTTGAACCTTTTAGCAAACTCCATTGCAGCCAAAGGATATGCACTGTACCCATCAGCGATGAACTTGAAGTTTTTGGGAAGTTCTTTCAGATGTCGGAAAGCCATGCGCATGGCAAGGATGCAGGGACCGACACTGCGGTTATCGGATACCTGATAGCCGATGATGGAACGGCTGGCAGCATCCATGATGAACCAGATGTATGCTTTGATGCCACGGACTTTTATATAGGTTTCGTCAGCAGTAAATACTTTTCCAGGCTTGTAATCGTAGTTGTCAACGAAGGGTTTAATACAGATGGCTGCCGTTTTGCAGTAGTTGGCTATCTGCTGGTGGGAAATGCTGATGTTGTAGAGGTCTTTAAGAGCCTGTGAAGTTTTTCTTAAAGATAAGCCGAGATTAATGTGAAGAGTCAGGCACAAAGACATGACATGGGCGTTGTGCTTGGAGAACTTCAGCGAAGAGGCATTCTTAGGGAGAGAGTTTAAGTCCATGGCAAAGAAATCCACAGTGAACTCACGGTAGATGTAATGGAGCTTATATTTGTTTTTGCCGTAATCCTCATCCAGATCCTTCTGTTCCACTTTTTTAAGATTGTGGAGATAGTAAGGACATTTGGGATTGACACATTTGTGTATGCGGAAGAACTTGCGGTCTTTCTTGGCAACCAGGGTATTGCCGCAATGAGGACAGGTAAGCCGGATAGGAGTGGTGACCACTTCGCCGGATGAGAAAGTCTGTCCGCAGACCTTGCACTGATATTGCCCATTTCCACCATTGTTATCGTAGATGTAATGGTGAGGGGCACCGCATAAGGGACAGATGGTATCTTCGGGAATGGATTTACCATTGCGACGCTGAACCGGCTTAACAGGTTTGCCATACTTCCACTGATAGTATTCGAGAAGGAACTGCCAGTCCTGTTTGATAAAGGTTTTGATGACAGGGAGTTTATCCACTTTAAATTTCTGATACTTTGGAGAATGGGAATCATCGAAGACCCACTGCCTAAGGGGAATATATCTGCAGATAAAATTTAAAAGCCAGCAGATTTGTTTATGTTGGTATTGAATAAATTGAAGTAAATAAAGTATAATGTCCATGAGCATTGGCTCCTTTCGAGGTAATGGTTTGTGGTGAACTCATTATACTTCAAAAAGGGAGGTCAATGCTCTTTTTATTTGCAAACCTCCAATAAATCAAGGTTTTAAAGGATTTTAGAACAATAAAAATGGGTAGTTTTTGACACTACCAAAATTGCCAGGGAGGAAATGAGATGAAAGAAATCGTGGAAATTCTTGAGGGACTGGATTGGAGTCCTTTGTATATATCGTTGAAAACAGGAGTGATTGCAACTGTATTTTCTTTTTTCCTTGGCATTTTTGCAGCAAGAAAGGTTGTGAAAGCATCCCCAAGATGGAAAGCTTTCTTTGATGGAGTTCTTACGTTACCTCTTGTGCTTCCTCCTACGGTTGCAGGTTTTTTCCTGTTGATATTATTCAGTAAGAGACGCCCGGTTGGAGTCTTCTTGTATGAAACCTTTGACATTAAGGTAGTA
>JBJELP010000125.1:0-12074 GCA_051879215.1 Lachnospiraceae bacterium | reverse complement strand
GTTTCATGCAGGACAAATTTTCAGCCTGCAAGGCGAAGGAATGAACAGTACCTAGTACAGCGAATAATAAGTAACCAGCCATATCACTTGTCTGATTTTTCATCTGCCGCGTTGTCGTCAATCGCCGTAGCCACCGCTACGCCTCATTCCTTCGCCTTGCATATGAAGAAATCATTCTGCGTGATATAGCCAGATATTTATTATTCGATGTACTAGAGCTTCAAAGACTCAGGTTCTGTACCCGTGGTGGATATACTGACTGGCTTGAAGTGCGAAAAAGGGACCGCACACTAAATTGAATTACAATTCGTGCGACAGTCCCCTGTATTCTGTTATTTCATTTTCCTTGCAAACAATTCCTATTCGAAATCGTATCTCTTGCACTTGGGTGAATGGTTATTGCTGGATTCGGCATCATACCAGATCAGGTTGTTTGAAGTTTCTTTGTCAAACAGCTGAATCAGTCTGGGCTGTGTTGTGAAGGTAATGGTCTTACCCATGGAAACGTCTTCTTTCAGATCTACTGTCTGAAGAACCATAACCACGTTGTCGCCTTCACAGTTCACATGAAGATTAACTTCTGATCCAAGCATTTCACAGACTTCAACGGTTCCTTTCAGTGTACCTTCACCTACAGATACATGCTGAGGTCTTACACCACAGATGATATCACAGGGTTTCTGACCGTTTGCCTTCAAAGCTTTTTGCTGGAATTCATCCAGTTTATATTCAGCGCCTTTGATATTAGCGTAGTATTCGCCATCTTTGATTTCCAGCTTGCAGTTATCAAAAAAGTTCATAACGGGCATGCCAATGAAACCTGCAACAAATAAGTTTACGGGACGATCAAAGAGATCCTGAGGGGTACCGATCTGGTTTACATATCCATCTTTCATAATAACGATACGATCGCCGAGAGTCATAGCCTCAGTCTGGTCATGTGTTACATACATGAATGTTGTGTTGATTCGGTTACGAAGCTTGATAATTTCAGCACGCATCTGGTTACGAAGCTTTGCATCAAGGTTTGAAAGAGGTTCATCCATCAGGAATACCTTCGGATCACGAACCATGGCACGTCCAATTGCTACACGCTGGCGCTGACCGCCGGACAGGGCCTTCGGCTTACGTTCCAGATACTGGGTAATATCAAGGATTTCAGCAACTTCGCGAACCTTCTTGTCAATTACATCCTTCGGTGTCTTTTTCAGTTTCAGAGCAAATGCCATATTGTCATATACTGTCATGTGAGGATACAGCGCATAGTTCTGAAATACCATTGCAATATCACGATCCTTGGGAGCTACATCGTTAACAAGTTTGCCATCGATGTACAGTTCACCTCCGGAAATATCTTCCAGACCGGCTACCATACGCAGGGATGTGGACTTACCGCATCCGGAAGGTCCTACCAGAACGATAAATTCCTTATCTGCGATTTCCAGATTGAAATCGTGAACTGCAGTTACCTTGTTGTCATACACTTTTTTCATGCCTTTGATAATAACTTCTGACATAAATTCCTGATTCTGGCATCCAAGCCTCCGCTGATGAATGCCTCGCAGATGCCCGGTAAAAGAGCAAATGCCTTACGACAGGTCTCCACACTGCCGCACCGTGAATCATAACGGTCATCCTCCTTATTACATGTACACCGCCCATTGCGTGGAGTGGTAACGATGCCATGGGATTAATTTATATGCACGGACCAGGTCCGATGCCTTCTCATATTATGATACCAGGGTCAAAAGGTCATGCTGTTCATGCTCGCATGAAAAAGCATGACTTTGGGACCCGCAAAACATGAGAAAGTAGCCATTTTTCCTGGAAAAATGAGCGGATTTCGAATGTTTTTAGGATTTTGAGAGCGTATTACGCGGAAAAATCCGTAGGTATCAAGGTGTCAAAGGCTTTTGACCCCAACATCATATTATTCAATTACGATATCTCTCTTCACCACATCAGCAATGGCCAGTCCGATCGATTCAAAGGAAATACGGTCAGCGGATACCGGCGTATAAATGGTTGAAGTTACTGTCTGTTCTCCGTCATTGACAAAGATTTCAATGGAATTGCGATCCATGATGATTCTCATTTTCAGCAGTCCATTCTGATTGCGGACATGTAATTTCCTTACACAAACAATATCATTGCGGAAACCGGAATTTGTACGGTCAATTTTCAGTACACTGTTGGCAGGACTATAGGAAATTGCTGTATAATTTTCGCTGTCCATAGCCACTTTGATTGTAAATTTCTGATACATTTCCGTGCCGGAAGGACGCACGGTCACTTCCAGATCAACTGCTCTGCCCTTCACATCAGGAAGCTGAATACAATCTTCCACATCCACATCACGGTAAATCACGGGATTACTCAGATAATTTTCCAGTTCACGAACAGGAGTCTGGATTAGTTTTCCATCCTTCACATGCAATTCGCGGGGAAGTGTCATCATGCCAAACCATTTTGCACCCTGCGGAGGAATCCTGCTGCTTTCCCAGGACTGCATCCAGCCGATCATAATACGGCGGCCATCCGGAGTTTCCACCGTCTGCGGTGCATAGAAATCCAGACCGTAATCAATGGCTCTTACTTCACTGCGTTTAAATTCATGATTCTTCTTATCATAAGATCCGATCAGATAAATATTGCCATTGCCATTATGGAATTCCATACCTCTGGCACGCATTGACTGAGGGGATGTAAGAACAATATAAGAACCATCCAGCGGGAAGAAATCCGGACATTCCCACATCAGACCATACTGATTTTTACAGGAATCCAGAATGGTAACAAATTCCCATTTTTCCGTATCTTCACTTCGATATAACAGGATGGATCCGCTGCCATCCGCAGGACGGCTGCCAACCACCGAATAGTAGCAGTTTTCTTCTTTATCGTACCAGATTTTGGGATCCCGGAAATCTTCCAGGCTGGCACCTTCCGGTAAATCAGCACCAGTCAGCACCGGGTTTCCTTCATATTTTACATAATTCAGTCCATCGCCATATGCCATACACTGCTGCTGGCGGATGACGGTACGACCCTCTTCATCTTTCCACTCCTTTACACCTGTATACATCAGGCAATGACGGCCATCGGGCAGTTCCACAGCACTGCCGGAGAAACATCCTGCATGATCATAGTCTTCATCCGGTGCCATCGCAGCAGGCAGATAATTCCACTTAATAAAATCCTTTGTTGTCATATGTCCCCAATGCATCGGTCCCCAACTTGTGTCATAGGGATGATACTGGTAAAACAAATGATATTCTCCCTTATAATAAGAGAATCCATTGGGGTCATTCAGCCAGCCCACTCTGGTGGAAACATGAAAAAGAGGTCTTTCTTCATCGCGAATCTTTCCACCATAAATTTCTTCATAGTTACGAGCCTGCAATAATTTTTCGCTACTCATGTGATTTTCTCCATCTCATAATTATTTACTAAGATCACCTATTCGATCGGATACCACTTATCAGAAAATATCATCTTCTTCCGGTGCACAGAACACCAGGTGGTTGGGGGCCATCCTGTTCAGAAATAGGAATCCTCTGTATATTTTTCATTTTTATATTTAAAATGGATTTCCAACCGGTTGTTTCGTTGTACTTCCAATTTTAACTTCAATATCAAGTACAACATCCGAAGCTTCCTCCCGTTTTCCCTGGATCAAAAGCATCATCTGCCGCACACATTCTTTTGCCAGTTCTCCAATTGGCTGAACAATAGATGTAATTTCCGGATAACACACCGTCGTTGTATTCGTTCCATCCACCGACACAACCTGAATATCCTCCGGAATCCGGAGACCTCTTTCCTGTGCGTATTTCACACAATACATGGCCAGTAAATCGGTTCCGAAAAAACCATCCCAGCCGTCATATCCTTCCATCAGTTTTTTTACCGTGTCCTGCAGGCTATGGAAATAGAAAGAATTGCTGTCAAAACACACACTGCGGCATGGAATTCCATGCTCACTCATCACTCGTGCAAATTCAGTATGCCGATCTTCAGATGGAGAAAGAACCTCATATTTCAGTTCAGGAGATCCTACCACCTGAACTACATCTTTACAACCTCCCTGAATCAGAATCTCAGCTGCACGCCGTCCTGCCATAACATGATCCACCGCCACACAGGGAATTTTTTTACCCAGATTCCGGTCCAGAGAAACTATCGGCCGATCCACCGCCTGATATTTCTTTTTGGCCAGTTTGTGAGCACCGAAGATGACGCCATCTACCATACTGCGGCGCAGCATCTCCATATATTTTTCCTCTTGTTTCAGTTCGTTTTCCGTGCTGCAGACCATAATGGAATAATCATACTTCGATAATTCTTCTGCAGCAGCATCAACAAATTCAGCAAAAAAAGGATGACTGATATACGGTACAATCACTGCAACCAGTCCCGTCTTTTTAAAAAACAGATTTCTTGCCATCTGATTTGGGGTATAATTCAGCTCTTTTATCGCCTGTTCCACCCTGTTTTTTGTTTCTTCTTTTACATAACCGTTGCCGCTCAGCACTCTCGATACCGTGCCGACACCAACCTGTGCCTTTTTCGCAACATCCTGAATCGTTGCCATCCCCATTTTCCTTCCATCTATATTTTTTACCCTCATATATGGAATCGCTTCCACAAAGATAAGTGTACTATATCTTCCTGTTTTCTGTAAATGATATTTTGTTATTATATGGAAGCATTTCAAGTCTCATTTGTATTCAACTTGAATATCTCTGAGGCAGGAATTACTGACCTGCCTCAGAAATTCAGGGAAATTCGTTATATTTTTTAATTAACCCTTGATACCGGAAGAAGCAATACCTTCCACATAATACTTCTGCATGAAAATAAACATTACGATCATGGGAATTGCAGAAATAACCAGGGATGCCATAATTGCACTGTAATGAACCGGACTGGTACTGAAGAAAGACTGTACGGCCAGCTGGATCGTACGCTTATCTTCACCTGTCATAACCAGGAACGGCCACATGAAGTCATTCCAATGGGCTACGAAGTCAAGGATAAAAACAGTCGCATAAACAGTTTTGGAAATGGGCATTACTACTTTGAAAAAAGTACCAATAGGGGAACATCCATCAATTGCTGCAGCTTCCAGCAGATCATCCGGGATATCATGGAAGAAATTCTGGAACATATAGATGGAGAAACATTTCGCAATAAACGGAACAACCAATGCCTGAAGCGTATTAACCCAGCCCAGCTGTGACATTTCAATGTACAGAGGCAGTAAAATTGCTTCCATGGGCATTACCATTAATGCTACAACAAAACTCAAAACAAATTTACGACCTTTGAATTTGAACTTTGCAAGGGCATAGCCGCAAATGGAGTTCAGAATCAGGTCAAAAATCAGAATCAGGAAAATGTAAAGAATGGTATTCTTAAATACATTTGCCATATTAATTCTTCGGAATACTTCAAAATAATTATCAAGAGAAGCATGTGACGGGAAGAAGGTTCTGATTGAATTCATATTGGCAAAAATCTCACTCTCCGGCTTCAGGGAAGCAGAGATCATCCAGATCAAAGGAGATACAAAGATAATACCAATAACAATATTGCCAAAATAAAACATAAATTTGGACAAAAATGCAGATGCCTTTTTAGACTTCATATATGGTATCCTCCTTTCTTAATCTTCTGATGTGATTTTTTGCATAATCAGTGACATTGCAACTACAATAACAAAGAATACTGCAGCCACCGAGCAGGCATAACCAAAGTTACCCTTCTGGAAGCCCTGTGTATAAATGTAATATACTACCGTCTTTGTCTTATTCTGAGGACCACCCTGTGTCATTACATAAGGCTGTGTGAAAAGTTTCATCGCCTGGATCATGGTGATCATAATAACATACTTGATGGTTCCTCTTAAATTCGGAATTGTAATATGAAGAAACTGCTGGAAACCGGTGGCACCGTCCACAGCTGCTGCTTCATACTGATCTCTGGGAATTCCCTGCAGACCTGCAAGGAAAATCATCATCTGATAACCTGCACCCTGCCATGCAGACATGAAAATAATGGAATTCATGGCCGTTTTCGGGTTGCTCAGGAAATTGATTGGTTCAATACCAAAATTAACCAGAATGGAGTTGATCAGACCGGTATTCGGATTGGAGTTATATAAAACAATCCATAATACGGAGATAACTACCATGGATGTCAGCTGAGGGCTGAAATACATGGTTCTGAAAATGGAAACACCTCTGAACTTTTTGGAAACCAACAACGCCAGTGCCAGAGCCAAAGCACACTGAGTCGGTACGATGATCAATGTAAAATAAAATGTGTTCCTTAATGCCTGCCAGAATTCGCTGTCAGCAAAAAGCTTGATATAGTTTTGTAAACCTATAAAAGTAATATTATCCGGCCGCATTACCTGATAATGGAACACAGAATAATAAACGGTATAAACCATGGGGACAACAAGGAAGGCAACTAACAGGAATACTGCAGGAAAAATAAATATGTATGCAGCAATACGCTCATTACGCTTTCTTGCTGAGATATCTGAGGATTTTGACATAATCATATCCTTTCTTCTCTTTGAACATCAGCCAAAGACCGGAAAGGCCTTTGGCTGACTCATCTTTCAGAATCTGTCAGACTGTTCAGACACCTGACATTCCATTCGTTTTACTTGTAATTGGTATTGTAATCTTCTTCAAAGCTTGCTGCAACTTTATCCAGCTGTTCCTGAATCATAGCCTTATCAACGGAACCGTTGGAAGCCGCTGCTGAGAAAATATTTGTCATTGCTTCTGCATAATCTGTGGAGAAAGTAGAGTAAGCAGGAGTACGGGGACGAGGAGAAGCATTGTTTTCCAGTTCTTCTACAAATACGGATAAAGGATATTCCTTGTATTCAGCCATTGCAGGATCATCGTAAGCTGATGAACGGGAAGCAGGCTTAGCGATGCATGCAGCATAAGAAGCTACATTTTCGGATGACATTAACCACTGTAAGAACTTACCTGCGCCATCAGGGTTAGCGCACTTGGAAGTAATTGCTGCAGACCAGTCACCGCAGGGAGAAACAGCGGTCTTTGTTTTGTCAGATACAGGATAGTAAGTTACACCCCATTCGAAATCAACATTTGCATTCTTCAGAGTGGAAACTTCCCATGAACCCATGATTTCAGTTGCACATGCACCGTTGATGAATTCATCTGTAATGGGATCTACGTTAGCATAACCTTTTGCAATCAGACCAGCAAGGAATTCTGTTGTTTCAACAGCTTCAGGGCTGTTTACATAACCGGTTGCTGTAGAACCATCAGCTGACAGATAATCAACACCATTGGATTTATACATAGGTTCCAGAGCGTAAGGGATACCTTCACCATGGTCCATAACAATGTGTGTACCAACATACTTATCTGTTGTACAAGCCTTTGCGATTTCTTCCATTTCGCTCCATGTCATGGGGTTATCAACTGTGTAGGATTCCAGTTTTGCCACATCAACGCCGCATTCTGTTAAATAATCTTTATTGTAGTAGAATGCACAGGAAGATTCTGTAGCGGAGATTGCATACAGTTTGTCATCATATGTACACTGTGCTACTGTAGAATCAACAAAGTCAGATGTGTCTTCGAAGTAAGCATCCAGAGGGATGATAATATTGTTTGCTGCATAGTAAGAAACCTGAGGACCGTCTACGAACAGGATGTCGGGAAGGTCATTGGAAGTTACTGCTGTAGCAATCTTGTTTTCATAAGCATAAGAGTCAGAACGGTCAATGGCAATACGTTCAACCTGAATATCCGGGTTGGCTGCATTCCATTCATCCAGTTTTTCTACCCACCAGTTTTCTACAGATTCCTTGTCTGTAGGCTGCCAGATAACGATCTTCTGTGCATCAGAGTTACCAGCTGCACCGGATTCATCCTTGCTTCCGGAACCGCCGCCGCATGCAGCAAGAGAAAACATCATTGTTGCTGCAAGTAACATACAAAGGACTTTTTTCATTTTGTACCTCCTTTTTTCTGAGGGCATATTAAATTATTTCGTATCAGATCTCCCTCATCAGATCTTTTATGGAACCCGTTCCATGCTATTTCCAAAAGAAAGGAAGGAATTTATCCCTGATTATTCCTTCCCCTGGAAATCATTGAGGCATGATGCAATATGGAATCGGTTCCATATCTACATTTCCGATTGTATTCGCTCCGATACAATTTGTCAATCAAAAATAAGTCTCCTGAATAAAAAACAGGATTTTATACAATTTCACAGTCGAAAATTTGTGCAACTCTCATAATGATTTATTTTATATCTAAAATAACGAAAAATGTACTTGTGGAACCGATTCCATTTTGATACAATAACTATACTTTCTTTGATGACTGAATTTTTTTTGAAGTGTCAAACATCATATTTACGGAGGTATTGCAATTTGAAGTTTTTACAAGAAGATAATTTTCTGGCTTCATTTTTAAGTCATTTTGTGGATCTGGTACTCATAAATATCATGTGGTTTATCTGCTGTATCCCCATTATTACAATCGGAGCTTCCACAACAGCCATGTATGATCAGTGTCTGAAACTTGCATACCGGGAAGAACCCAGTGTAATCAGCGGTTTCTTCAAGAGCTTTTTTAAAAATCTGAAACGCGGAACCGGTCTGTTTTCCATTGTTTTCCTTGCAGGCGCATTTCTTGCGGTTGACTTCTGGTGTGCAGCCAGGATGCCATTTCCTTTTAAATTTATCATGCAGGTGATGATTCTGTCTGTGGGCTATTTCTACTTATGTGTGACCAGCCACGTATTCCCCGTACTTGCCTTTTTCGATGAACCGGTTGTCAAAACCATTCGCCATTCTTTTATACTGGCCATGCGAAACGGAATTTACACCGTGTTTGTAGTCATTCTGGATCTGATTCCGTTCTTCATCTTTTTCCTGTCTCAGGAATTTTTCTGGAAATACTTATTCCTGTTTTTAACCATCATTTTCAGTTTGATCGCATATCTGAATTCCCTTCATATGTCCAGACTGTTTGATCCGGTCAGATTCCGTGAAATCGAAGAAAGCCTGAAGCAGAAAGATCAGGACCGAAAAAAAGGAAACGAAAGAACAGAATAATATTGCTGTATTTATCTGCTATTTTCCTGAATTGACTTCATACAACGATTCAGGTTATAATATTACAAACTTCACATGTAAGTTACACGAAAGTAAACAATCCCTGTAAATAAGCTATTTTGAACACTTTCAGCTGCACTGTTGTTATCTGTCATACCAATCACTTCAGTAATTATGCTGTAATTATACTGTGTTCTGTTATTCCGTGTAACTTTCTTCAGAGTCGACCTACACTATCTATGGAGGATTATCATGAAAAATTATGATGTCGTTGCTTTAGGAGAACTTTTAATCGATTTCACAGAAAATGGGACCAGCGCCCAGGGCAATCCCATGATGGAAGCCAATCCCGGCGGAGCTCCCTGTAATGTATTATCCATGCTTTGCCGCCTTGGCAAAACAACTGCTTTTATTGGCAAAGTTGGTAAGGACATGTTCGGAACCCAGTTAAGAAATGCCATTACGGAAGTTGGCATTTCCGCAGAGGGTCTGGTCACAGATCCCGAAGTCAATACCACACTGGCATTTGTTCACACCTTCCCGGATGGTGACCGCGAATTTTCTTTCTACCGTAAACCCGGTGCAGATATGATGATTTCTGAATCTGATCTGAAACCGGAACTGGTTGAAAACTGCAAAATCTTCCATTTCGGTTCTTTATCCATGACCCATGAAATCTGCCGACAGGCAACACATGCTGCAATCAACATGGCCAAAAAAGCCGGTGCACTGATTTCCTATGATCCGAATCTCCGTGAGCCCCTGTGGAATTCTCTGGATGAAGCAAAGGTTCAGATTGCCTACGGTATGGAACACTGTGATATTATGAAGATTTCAGATAATGAAATTCAGTGGTTCACCGGCAAGGAAGACTATGATGAAGGTATTCAGGTTCTGCAGGATACATACCACATCCCCATGATCCTGTTATCTCTGGGTAAAGAGGGAAGCCGTGCATATGTAAACGGCCTCAGAGTGGAAGTTCCTGCATTTGTTCAGGAAAATACCATTGAAACAACCGGTGCCGGAGATACCTTCTGTGCCAATGTACTGAACTATGTGTTAGAGCATGATCTTGATCTTGCTTCCTTTACAGAAGAAAATCTGAAAGAAATGCTGACATTTGCAAATGCCGGTGCTTCTATCATCACAACACGCAAAGGAGCCCTCCGGGTAATGCCCACACGCGAAGAAATCCAGGCATTTCTGACAAAGTAAGCTGATTCCCGCTGCGTCAGATTCGCGTCCTCACATAACCTGAATCTGCGTGAATCTTTTTTCATTAAAAAACACAAAAAGGCATACAGAAACCCTTCAGCCATTTCAAAGGATTTCGTATGCCTTTTCTCAATTCTTTTTGTTCTTCTTATTTCTTCCTTTTTGTCAATATTACTTTTTTGTCAATTGTCAATATTACTTTTCTCACAGTATATATGCCGAAATAATTTCCGATGAATATTTACAGAATATATCCCATATAACGCATAATAAAGATCCAGAAGGTTAATGTGGCAGCTGATAACATAGTTGATAAGACCACAACACTTGAAGTAAGAATATCATCACCACCCATATTTTTTGCCATAATATAGGCACTGGGCGTTGTCGGTGAGCCAAGCATGATGATCAAAGCCAGCAGTTTCTGATCTCTGAACCCCAGCAGAACAGCCAGAGGAAGAAAAATGCATTCCCAGATACATAATTTGATAATGGCAGCTGCCAGGGTCGGTTTGATTTTTTTAATTGCCTTTCTGCCTTCAAAACCAGCGCCAATTGCAATAAGTGCCAATGGAGATGCCATAATTCCAAGATAATTAATCGTTTTATTGATCATGGAAGGAAAATGAATATCCAGAAAAGAAACAAATAGTCCTGCCACAATACCCAGTATGATGGGATTCGTCCCAACCCCCTTCACTGCTTTCCATATATTTTCTCTTCCACCGCCCTTATTTTCCGGATTTTCAAAAGTCAGAACAACAACTGCAAAAATATTGTATAAAGGAACTGCGCCTATCATCATCAAAGGAGCCATCCCTGAGTTTCCGTAAATATTTTCGATAAATGCCACACCTAAAATAGCTGCACTGCTCCGATAAGACGCCTGTACAAAAGCTCCGATTTCAGTTTTATCCTTCAGAAATTTTCTGGCCATAATCCAGACTGAAGTAATGGAAAACAATGTAACTGCAAAGCAGAACCCTATATACTTCACATCAAAATTATGACGTATATCAGTAGCGGCCAGATCCAGAAACAATTTGGCCGGCAGAGCAACTACAAAGACAAATTTATTTGCTGTTGCCACAAATGCATCGCTCAGCATCCCCTGCTTTTTCAGCAAACCGCCAATTACCATGACCAGAAATATCGGAACCGTTGCATTCAGACTGTAAAGAAAGCTATCCATTTTTATTGTACCTCCCTATATATTTCCAGAAAATCGAAATCACATTAACATCAATCCAGTTAAACAAAAAAGGAACCACATATTTCAGTGATTCCTTAAAGAGGCGTCGGCCGGATTTGAACCGGCGGATACTGGTGTTGCAGACCATTGCCTTACCGCTTGGCTACGACGCCATATATAACTAAGTGACTCCAGGGGGAATCGAACCCCCGTTACCGCCGTGAAAGGGCGATGTCTTAACCGCTTGACCATGGAGCCATAGCTCCCCGAGTAGGGCTCGAACCTACAACAACTCGGTTAACAGCCGAGTGCTCTACCATTGAGCTATCGAGGATTATATTGAAGATAATGCCTTCAAAACTGCATATCGACTATCATATCTTAACATATATATAAGAAATTGTCAAGTATTATTTAAACTTTTTCAAAATTTCTATCTTTTCAACAAACTCTCCGTTTTCATCAAAACCATATCAACCAGACTACAGGTCAAGCTGATGACCGATTAGTAGCAGTCAGCTCCATGCATTGCTGCACTTC
>JBJELP010000124.1:0-2737 GCA_051879215.1 Lachnospiraceae bacterium | reverse complement strand
ATAAGCTTGCCACAATCATTGCAAAAGCGAAGGCTAACAATATGCCCAATGATACCATTGACCGCGGTATCAAAAAAGCAGCAGGTGATATAGGAAATGTAAACTACGAGGCAATTACATATGAAGGATATGGTCCCAACGGTGTTGCTATTATCGTAGATACTCTGACAGATAACAAAAACCGTACAGCGTCCAATGTACGTAATGCATTTACAAAGGGCAACGGCAACATGGGTACATCCGGATGTGTATCATTTATGTTCGACCAGAAGGGTCAGATTATCATTGACCGGGAAGAGTGCGAAATGGAAGCAGATGATCTGATGATGATTGCACTGGATGCAGGTGCAGAGGATTTCAATGAAGAAGAAGACAGCTTTGAAATTCTGACAGCACCGGATGATTTCCCGGAAGTCCTGAAAGCTCTGGAAGCCGAAAAGATTCCCATGGCCAGTGCAGAAGTCACCATGATTCCCCAGACCTATGTGGATCTGACCGATGAAAATGACATTAAGTATCTGCAGAAAACACTGGATCTTCTGGAAGAAGATGATGACGTGCAGCAGGTATATCACAACTGGAATGAATAGGTGAGCCAGCAGGAGCTGCCTTTTCTGATTGCGTTTATACAAAAGCCTTTTTGTAATATGTTTTCATATTATGAAGAGGCTTTTTTGTATTTTATCGGCAGAACAGGAAATTAAAAAAGACGCGGCGGCTGCCGCGTCTCTTGTCCCGAAAAACAGAGTATCAGATTTTCACTGCATTATTTCTTGTGATGACGTCTGTATTTTTCTTCACAGTACATACAGCGGTATACTTTTGCTTCTTTATCAGCAAGAAGAAATACCTGAGGAAGCTCCTGCTCAATGGTTGTGATACAGCGGGGATTTTTACATTTCACAACATTGGTAAGCTTTTTGGGAAGCATCAGTCTCTTTTTTTCCTGAATTTCACCGTTTACAACGATGTTTACCGTGATGTCCGGGTCCACAAAACCAAGAACATCCAGGTTGATCAGATCGATGCCGCCTTCAATTTTGATAATGTCCTTTTTTCCCATCTTCTGGCTGCGGGCATTTTTGATGATTGCAACCTGGCAGTCAAACTTTTCAAGGGAAAGATACTTGTAAATATCCATGCTCTTGCCGGCAGGAATATGATCCAGTACGATACCATTCGCTAATCCTGAAATATTTAACATACTTCTACCTCCAGTAATTTCATAATAAGAGCCATACGGATGTAAACACCGTACTGAACCTGACGGAAATAACCTGCACGGGGGTCATTGTCGACTTCTACGGAAATCTCATTGACACGGGGCAGCGGATGCATAACCAGCATATCTTCTTTTGCCAGATCCATCTTCTGCTTATCCAGTACATAAATATCTTTCAGACGGAGATATTCATCTTCGCTGAAGAAACGTTCTTTCTGTACACGTGTCATATACAGAATATCCAGCTTGGGCATTGCATCTTCCAGAATTTCCACTTCTTCATATTCAATTCCGTTGGCATCCAGAACATTTTCACGGATGTAGCTGGGGATACGAAGTTCGGAAGGAGATACCAGTACAAAGCGGATATTGGGATAACGGACCAGTGCGTTGATCAGAGAATGAACGGTACGGCCGAACTTCAGATCACCGCAGAGACCAACGGTCAGATTGTCCAGTCGTCCTTTCAGAGAACGGATGGTTAACAGATCGGTAAGGGTCTGTGTAGGATGCTGATGACCGCCGTCACCTGCGTTGATGACAGGAATGGAAGAATTCATGGCTGCCACCAAGGCTGCACCTTCTTTGGGATGGCGAATTGCTGCTATATCTGCATAACAGGAAATCATGCGGATGGTATCGGCTACACTTTCTCCTTTTGCTGCAGAGCTGGCATTGGAAGAAGCAAATCCGATGACCTGACCGCCAAGATTCAGCATGGCAGTTTCAAGACTTAAACGTGTTCTTGTACTGGGTTCATAGAATAAGGTTGCAAGTTTTTTACGATTACATACATTGGCATATTTATCGGGATTTTTTTCAATATCGTTGGCGACATTCATTAACTCGTCAAGTTCTTCTACTGAAAAATCCAGAGGGCTTATTATATGTCTCATTCAGTTCTCCTTATAAGTGCATCTGTTTTTGTTTTTGCAGGAAAATGGTAAAGCCGTATATGGGAATTATGAAAGGGCTTCACTTTGCAGATACAGAAACAGATTTGTATTAGATGGTTTCATCTGGACATTATTATAACGAAGAAATGATTTAATGCAAAGAGAATTTTTCAAATATTATAAAATCATAATATTTTTGCATTTTGTTAACAAATGTGTTTAAATTAGTTCTGTTCAATTGCGGTTTCTTGTGGTAATATAGTGCAGTACATTACTTTGCTAAAGTGATTTTTTTTTGAAATCAATAATCAGTTTATTGACTGATCAAAAAAACAAGATGATTGAAAAAGGGGGATACATATGAAGTGTATCAAGGAAGCAGCTGCAAAGAATTATGGAAAAGATGCAGCAACAACAAAAATTGTAGCAGATATCATTGAGAATGTGATTCAGAATGGTGATGCGGAAATTCATACATTAAGCAAAAAATTTGACGGTCTGGATCTGGAATATATCCGTGTTCCGGAAGCGAGTGTAAAGGCCGCTTATGAACTGGTCGCTCCCGAAGTGGTGGAGGCCATGAAGGCTGCAGCAGCACAGATTCGATTTTATGCGGAAA
>JBJELP010000123.1:39036-40794 GCA_051879215.1 Lachnospiraceae bacterium | reverse complement strand
CGGAATAAACATTTACGATTTTTCCATTGATTACAGCCAGATCAGCTGCCGTTTTTCCTGCAGCAGCTGAAAGAATTTGGTTTTTCATATTTTATACAGTCCTCCATTTATTGTATTCTATGTATATCCAGTTCATTTATTGTATTCTGTGTATCCTTGTTCATTTATTTTATTCTATTCATCCTTGTTCTCTAATTCTATTCTGCATATATCCAGTTCATCTGAGTAGAATATCCCATCGTTTTCACTTTATAAAAGACGGGAGCTTCCTTTGGTTCAGTTATAGCACATCTTTGGAAAAAAATCCATACAAATGTTATATTAATATAACACAATATAAGGATTGCTTTGAAATATATGGGATATATTCCCTTGATATGTTTTAATAATACAACAAATCACTGTTCAGAGCCAAGCAGATATACATAAAAGTGCGAAAAAGGGATTGCACACTAAACGGAAAAATGCTTTCAATCAAAGGGATGGTAGTATATAATTATATGAAATGATACAAGGGTCGAGAGCGTAAAACGCGGAGAAATCCGTTTGTATCATGGGAGAACGGTTCGGTTGGATGTTCCGAGAAATGAGTGATATTGGGATAGAGGCCTGCAATTTATCAGAAAAACAGTATAGATGGAGGAAAAAATGACAGAACAATTTGACAGTATTATTTTTGATGTGGATGGAACCCTGTGGGATTCCACGGAACTGGTGGCAGAGGCATATAATCAGACATTTGAGCAGGAAGGGGTGGATGTCCGTTTAACCGCAGATATTCTGCGGTCTCTGTGCGGTAAGCCCATGGATGTGATTTTTGATGAAATCCTGCCCAATGAGTCTCCGGAGCGCAGGTCTGTGCTTGGGGATAAGGCTATGGAAATGGAGAATGTACTTCTGGAACAGAAGAGTCCGGTTTATTATCCGGAGGTAAAGGAAACCATGGAAAAACTGGCGAAGAAGGTGCCTCTTTTCATTGTCAGCAATTGTCAGAAAGGGTATATCGAACTGGTACTGAAGTGGGCAGATCTTGGTCCTGTTGTGCAGGATTATCTTTGTTTTGGAGATACGGGAACCAGCAAGGGACAGACCATTCTCACCCTGATGAAGAGAAATAATCTGAAAAAATCCATTTATGTTGGAGATGTACAGGGAGATGCCGATGCCTGTAAGGAAGCAGGGATTCCGATTATTTACTGCAAATATGGCTTCGGAACCATAGAAGAACCCTATGCAGTGATTGATGAGTTTAAGGAACTGGATGAGATGTTTTAAGAAAGAGAGGATCGGAATGGAGAAAAACCAGAGAACGACAGCGGTTATATGTGCTTTTCTGGCAGCATTGTTTTATGCCTTGAATACACCTTTTTCCAAAGTGTTGTTAGCTAAGATTCCGGCTACTTTTATGGCAGCGTTTTTGTATCTGGGTGCCGGTATTGGTGTGGGGATTCTATATTTGTTTCATATGAAAAAAGAAAATCCTTCGGAAAGACTGACAAAAAAAGATCTGCCCTATACCATCGGAATGATTGTACTGGACATTCTGGCTCCGATTTTTCTGATGATTGGTATCAGTATTGGCACGGCTTCCAATGCGTCCCTGCTTGGCAACTTTGAGATTGTTGCGACCACGGTGATTGCCCTGCTGATTTTCCGGGAAGCGGTGTCTGGAAAACTTTGGACAGCCATTGTTTTTATTACGATATCGAGTATTCTTCTTTCCTTTGAAGGAACGGGAAGTTTTCAGTTTTCCTATGG
>JBJELP010000123.1:0-38936 GCA_051879215.1 Lachnospiraceae bacterium | reverse complement strand
ATGTATTTTCTGGCGCTGCTGTTTATGGTGATTGGAACGGTATTTGTTGTCTATGATACCATGGTAAGACATCATATGCATGGACATACACATACGATTGTGCATACCCATAACGGGGTCACCCACACCCATGTGATTACCCATGTGCATGATCACAATCATTTTGCTGCAGAAGAAAAGCACGGGCATAACCATCATCATTTTATGGAAAGTGAAGAACATAAGCTGGCGCATTTGAAGGGCGCATGAAAACTACAGGGAGGGTGTCGGAGCGACACCCTCCTTGCTTCATGTGATTTTTTTTATGAAATTCTATGGTCTTTTTTAGTTTCCAATCACTTTTGCTTTCCAATTGGATATATTCACACTTCTTCCAACTGTTTCAGCCAATCCATTCTTCTATTTTTTTACAGTAGATGTGTTTTTGGCTATCTTCGACTTGTATCAGCTTCTTTTAGCCAATTTTCTCTTCTCAGAATCGTATTTATTCTATTTTTTCCCTGATTTCTTATTATTTTGGATATTCTGGCATTTTATCAAGCTGTTTTAGCCAATTCAGAAGTCAAGGCCGATGATGTTTCTGCATGTTTGGATGTTTCCGCACCATTTTAGCCTGTTTTGGCCAATTCAGAAGTCAGGGTCAATGATGTTCCTGCATATCTGGTTTCTCTTTCTACTCTGCCAGATCGTCGATGGTGACAGAACTGTTATGGGGAATGGTTTTCCATTCTACCTTTACAAACAGAGCCAGATATTTCACATAGCGTTCGATGATGTCATAGATCGGCCAGGTGAAGCAGTAAAGAATTTTCTGTTTCAGATTGATTTTCTGCAGCCGTTTATGCTCTACAATCATGATGTAAACGGCCACCCAGATATTGCCGAAGTAGCTGCCGATCCGGTAGTAAATCCGCAGCCAGATGACCATCAGCATGCACAGGAAGAAGCCCTGCCAGCCGGCGGGAATATCCACGGTGATGTTGCCGAAGAAATAACGGACCACTTTGGATAAATCCGTGCTGTTGGCCAGGGGATGGAATGTGCCGCCGGTGGTGTAGATTTTGAAAGAATACAGAATCACACTGAAGATCAGCCAGCGGAACACATTGACGATCTGTTTGGGCAGCAGCTGGGCGAAGGTGTCAAATGCCATAAAGCGGTGGCGGATGGTGCGCCACAGATAGTTGTACCAATGGTCCCCTTCTTTCCATTTGGTGTTTTTATCCCAGAAAATGTTGCAGAATAACCCCCAGCCGCTTTCGGCAAATGCCTGCAGATGGCCTTTGGCCCAGCGAAGACGCTGGCGGAGGGCAACCCGGAGGCTGGTGGGCTGTTCATCGTAGAAAATGGCTTCATTATTATAGGAGATTTCATAGCCCTGAACGACACAGTCGGCGGTCAGAGCACGGTCTTCCGTCAGTGAGGTGTATTTCCAGCCGTCACGTACAATTTCATTGCTGAACAGAAATCCGGTTCCCTGAATATTGGTTGCCAGATGCAGGAAGGAACGGGGACGGTGACGGAAGCGGATGGAGCGAAGCCAGTGGATGGCATAGAGGGAAGCAATCCAGCCTTCGTTCAGGTTTTTGGTGCTTCGGTAAGAGGTAATGATCTTTTCACCGGCATCGAAGGATTCATTCATTCTGGTAATATAATCCTTTTTCAGCAGGTTGTCGGCATCGAAGATAAAATAGCCTTCAAATGCGGTGATACCGTAATCCTTCTGAATCTGTTCAAACAAATACTTCAAAGCAAATCCCTTGGTACGCTCCTGATCGTTGAAATGCTCGTAGCAGATGGCACCGTTTTTCCGGGCGATTTCTGCCGTCCGGTCCGTGCAGTTGTCTGCACAGACAAAGATGGTCAGCAGTTCCTGGGGATAATCCTGCTGTTTTATACTATGAATCAGGTTTCCGATGACCGCCTCTTCATTTCGGCCGGGGATCAGAATGGCGTATTTGTGCTGCTTTTTTGCCGGCTGAAATTTCCGGGTGAAAAACAGCCCAATGATACTGTAGGGTACGGTGTGAATGTTCAGGACCTTCATAAAGGTGGCAATTGCAGATGCCACAATCAGGCCGGGGGCATAAAGGCTTCCCATAAAGGTGGCAAATTGATCAAGTAAAGTATGTAGCATGATGAGCTCCTTCTATTTCAATGCTCCGCAAAATAATTATATTTCAGTGTCAGATCATTTTTCTGAATCAGTTTCTGAATGGATTCCGGCAGTCCATTTTCCATATAATTTGTTCCGTCGTACCAGGAGGAATCCGCAAAAAAGGCCATTCCGCTGTAATCCGGAGCCAGGGCATCCGTCATCAGATAATCCGATGGTGCATAAGGGATTCCAAACAGATTCAGAACCGTGGGCAGAATATTCATCTGCATGGTGGTGTCGGTGATTTTTTCCGGTGTCAGATCACTGCTCCAAATGAAAAATGGTGTCTGGTTGATCCGATTGTCATCGGTGTTTTTGTAACGGTCCAGAATGGTTTTGTCATTCAGGGTGTAGAGATAGTGGTCGGTGAAGGCAACAATGACCGTGTTGTCATACAGGTTGTTGTCCTTCAGAGCCTGAATCAGCAGACCAACCATGTAATCGGTTTCTCCGGCTTCCATGCGGGCCACTTCTTCTTCCGACAGATCCGGAATGGAATCGGAACCGTATTTTTCCTCAGCCAGCATTTTCCCAACTCCTTTGCCGGTGACAAAAGGTGTATGCGGAGTGTAGGTGATGATATAGTGGACAAAGGGCTCTTTCCGGCAGAACATTTCCTGATAAAAGGCAGGATTGAGAATCAGTTCTCGGTCCAGATCATAGGAACGGTCGCTGTAATCACCGCTGTCCATTAGACTGAAATAGTTGTCATAGCTCCAGTTTTTGTAATTGATTCTCCGGTTGTAAAATTCCCCGCTGTTCATATGGAAGGCATTGACTGCATATCCCTGCTCCTTGAATTTTCGGGGCAGAGAGTGGGGAAAATAGTTGTCATTGAGCATATAAACATTCTGTTCGTATGTAATCGGTGTGGTAAATCCGGTGTTGACTGCAAATTCGGAGTTGAATGTGGAGCCGCCGCCGGTGTAGATGGAGTAATGATCTGTAAAATCAATGGAATGTTCTTTCAGGTTCCAGAGGTTCGGTGTATCCGTTTCATTCAGCATCCAGGTATCAATCCCTTCCATCTGCAGGAAAATCACATTTTTCCCCTGAAACAGACCGGTATGGGAATTGGAGGCAGCCAAAGTCCGATCAGCATAGGCTTCTTCCAGAAGGGAAGCCTCCTGTTCCGACATTTTTTCAGACGGTTTCAGAAAGGTAAAGTAAAAATTGCGGATTTCAAATTCGTACAGACCGGAAACCATCATGCTTTTATTTACATCATTGAAGTTATTGTATACATTGCGTCCGTTTTTGAAGCTTTTCCATTCCAGCCCATCGCTGGCTTTTCCCAGAGAAAAAGGAATAAGGGTATGCAGCAGCAGGAACAGAAAAATAGGGGCCAGAATCCATTTTCCGCGGAAACGGAAGACAGGCAGCCGGAAATATTTTCCATAGGATTGGAAGATGGACAACCGGGACCACTTTCCGTGGAGCGGGGAGAGAGACAGGGGCGTTGTTTTCATGGAAACCATCACGGTAATTCCCCAGATCAGAATGCCTGCCATGATGGCATACAGATACAAAGGTGTTCCCTTGATGACATCCATAACATAGGAACTGCCTTCATCTGCCATTTTCAGCAGAGAAAAACTGAAGAAAAACCCGGTCAGCCGGTAGTAGATCAGATTGGTGGCAAAGGCAATATAGGATAAACCAAAGAAAAGACCGTAGAGGATTCTGCGGCAGGTTCCTGTAACTGAAAATGTAATACTCAGGAAAAAGGCAATCCAGAGCAGGGTAAACAGATTGGGAGTCGGGGAATAAACCGGTGAAAAAATCGAGGAGGAATTTCCCACTTCAATGAGAATCGGCTTACTGAACAGCCGCACGATCCAGTCCATGGCCAGGAAAGGAAGGGCAGCTGACAGAATCTGCCATGCAGAAGAATGATTTCGTTTTAATGATTTCATGGTATTTATCTTGTTTTCTGGTTCAGCAGAATCTGATTTCAAAAGGAAATCATGAATGGCTGCTGAATCGTTTTCATTTTCAATTTTCTAAAAGTTATTTACAATACTGTTTCCTGATGATCATGGCACCGGACAGCAGTACTATTATAATTCTGAAAAAGAAAAAAACAAGTAAATTAAACGAAAATTAAGAAATGTATGAAGTTTGAAGCAATTTACAGTGGAGAAAAATCAGTACCATTTCCAGAGATAGAATACACCGCCCAAAAATCCGGCGAAGAGGGCGGGATAACCCATAAAGCAGATCATCCAGTCCATTCGATTCAGGACAAAGAAATGGATACACCACCAGATACTGAATCCCATCAGAGCGGCCAGAACTGTGCTGCAGAACAGGAAAGTGGTGATTTTTAACTGATCTTTCAAAGAAATCCGATTGATGCAATTCCATAAAAGGTTCATATATGTTCTCCTTTCTTTCTGTTGTTATGGAGTAAGCATACTGTTGTTATGTAAAATCCAGATACATCAATCGGAAAGATCTGTGTAAAATATCAGTAAATGTTTGCTTTGCAAACTGAATCCGGTGTCAAATCTCTGCAAGCGTCGATTTGATCACAGTCAGGAGGCTGTCTGCATCTGCTGATGGACTTTTTTTCTTACGAAATAGTAGCATACAGCCTGCATGACGATGGTGACAAGCCAGCTGAGGGGATAAGAAATAAACAGGAAGAACAGGCTTCTGTGCAGGGGAAATGCACCGAAAATCCAGACCAGTCGGACACCTACGGTTCCGATGATGGACAGAACCATGGGAACAAAGGCGTGTCCCATACCGCGCATACAGCCGGGAATCATATCCATGATACCGCACAGGAAGTAGGGAAGAGTGGTGATGGAGAGGATTTCCATACCATTTTTGATCACATTTCCGTCAGTGGTATAGATTCCCAGCAGCTGAGGTCCAAAAAAGTAGAAACAGCATCCCATAAAAAGGGAGAGGATGATTTCCAGAATCAGACCGTTGCGGCATACCAGATCCATTCGTTTTTTCTTGCCGGCCCCCATGTTCTGAGAAGTGAAGCTCATACAGCACTGGGATACGGCATTGACAGCAAAGTACATGAATCCAAGCATGTTATTGGCAGCGGTATAACCAGCCGTTGCCAGAGAACCGAAGGAATTTACCGAGGTCTGCAGCAGAGCATTGGACAGGTTGATGATGGTGCTCTGGATTCCGGCGGGAACACCGATGATAAAAATGGCCTTCAGATAGTTCCATTTCAGACACAGTCGGGATGGGGTAAAACGGTAGCATCCATCTGTTTTCATCAGACATCGCATGACCAGCAGAGAGGAAACACACTGGGAAAAAATGGTGGCAATGGCGACACCGGCAACACCCATGTGGAACACAATAACAAGGATCAAATTGCAGATCACATTCAGAATTCCTGCAAATATGAGATAATACAGAGGGCGTCTGGTGTCTCCGATTCCCTTCAGAACAGCAGCTCCGTAATTGTAAAGCATGAAAAAAATCATGCCAAGATAATAAATGCGGATATACAGTACGGCCTGATCCAGCACATCTTCCGGTGTATCCATCAGAATCAGGGCAGGGCGTGAGGTGAGAATGCCCAGAATGGTCATGGCAATACCGCTGATCAATGCAGTTGCAATGGCAGTATGCACAATCTCACAGACAGCATCCTCCTGCCCGGATGCATAATAGCGGGCTACCAGAACATTTACCCCCAGTGAAATACCGATGAACAGATTGGTGAAGAGATTGATCAGAAAGGTGGTGGAACCCACAGCCGCCAGTGCGGTACTTCCGGTAAAACGGCCCACGACCACAATATCCACTGCATTAAACAGCAGCTGCAGGATTCCTGTCAGAACCAGCGGAATAGAGAATTGAATCATCTGTTTCATCAGAGGTCCGTGATACATATCCATTTCATATTTTTTATTCATAATGATTGCCTTTTCCTTTGAGTAGTTTTTCTGATGTAAAGTAATTTCATGATAATCTGCATTTATAATTGGTTATGTCTGCGTAAGCAGACAGTTCTGTTTGGAAAATCCACATGGTATCGTATCACACTTAAATATGGAAAGAAAGACAGTTTTGCGGATTGGATATGTTTTTGAACATTTTGTAAGGGATTTCAGCTTCACCTGTATCGGTATTTGATGTAAGATAGAGGAAGTAATGAATTAATGTAAGAAAGAAGAGAACTCATTTATGGAAAAGACAGAGGATTTATTCAGCAACCGGCAGATTTACCGGCTGCTCTGGCCGTTATTGATCGAACAGCTGCTGAATGTTCTGGTGGGAATGGTGGATGTGGTGATGGTGGCTTCGCTGGGAGAGGCAGCGGTGTCCGGTGTTTCTCTGGTGGATTCCATCAACAACCTGGTGATTCAGTTTCTTGCAGCGATGACAGCCGGAGGAACCGTGGTCTGTTCCCAGTTTATCGGTATGAAGAATGATAAAAAAGCAAATCAGTCGGCAGGTCAGCTGTTTTTTGTTACTGTCAGTTCTTCTGCGGCGCTGGCTGTTTTCTGTCTCATCGGCGGTGCCCATCTGCTGAAACTGATTTTCGGTCAGGTGGAAGCAGATGTTATGGGAAATGCATATACGTATTTTATGATCACAGCTCTGTCTTTCCCTTTTCTGGCCATGTATAATTCCGGTGCGGCTCTGTTCCGTTCCATGGAAAATTCACAGATTTCCATGCGGGTATCCATGTTTATGAACGGACTGAATGTGGTGGGAAATGCGATCTGCATTTTCGGTTTGAAAATGGGTGTTTCCGGTGTGGCTGTTCCCACATTGATTTCCCGTATGACAGCTGCGTTTCTGATCGTTTATCTGCTGCAGAAGCCGGGGAACAGGATTCAGGTTCAGCATCTTTCGGATATGAAGCCGGATTTTGGAATCATCGGCCGGATCCTGTCAATTGGCATTCCCGGCGGTGTGGAAAGCGGTATGTTCCAGTTTGGGAAGCTGATGCTGCAGAGTCTGGTTTCTACCCTGGGTACATCTGCCATTGCAGGTTACGCAGTTGCCTGCAATCTGGTGACCTTTCTGTATCTTCCCGGTAATGCCCTCGGTCTGTGTCTGACCACCATTGTGGGACAGTGTGTGGGTGCAGGTTTACCGGAGCAGGCAAAGACGTATACAAAGAAATTGCTGGCTCTGAATTACGGTCTGCTGGCAGTGATTGCTTCGGTACTGGCTTTTGGCAGATATTTCTGGATTCATTTTTACAATCTTGCGGATGCATCTGCAGATATTGCGGCAGGTCTGGTGCTTGCCCACAGCATTGCCATGATTATCTGGCCCATTGCTTTTTTAATTCCACATGCATTGCGTGCTGCAAATGATGCTGCATTTACGATGGTAATAGCAGTATTTTCCATGTGGGTCTTCCGTGTGGCCTTTGCATATCTGTTTGTCAAAGGAATGCATCTTAGTATTTACTACGTATGGTATGCGATGTTTATTGACTGGATGTTCCGCACGATTGTATTTTTATGGAGGTTCCGTGGATTTGACAGCCGGATTCGAAAAATTGTTTTATAGTTTAATGCCGTAATGATCAAAGCAGTAATTATTATACTGTACAATAGAATAAACAGGAAAGAAGGGATGGAGATGTGGTTCTGGATTTTTATGACTTGCTGTAATCTGATCATTCCGCTGCTCATGATTGGGGTGGGGTATGCTTTTATTAAGAATCCGCCGAAAGAGAGAGGTTCTTTGTGCGGATACCGTACATCCCGGTCCAGAAAGAGTCAGGAAGCATGGGACTTTGCACAGCAGCATTTTGCGCATCTGTGGATCCGGCTGGGGTGGACCCTGCTTCCATCGACTGTGATTGCCATGCTGTTTCTGCGGGGACGCAGTACAGATGTGGTCGGATTGTGGGGAGGCGCAATCTGTCTGCTGCAATGTGCGGTTTTGATTCTTGCGGTCTTTCCGACGGAAAAAGCTCTGAAAGACAAATTTGATGAGAACGGAAAACCATATGATTTTCTGTGAATAATGTCGGAAAAAGACAGGGAAAAAATGAAAATATACAGATATATGTACAAAAATGATTGATAAAAAAAACGGGATAGTGTACAATGTCTGTATTGGTGCAAGGAACGTGAAGAGGGGAGGATCCCTTTCCATTTTATAGGAGGTACATATTCTATGAAGAAAATTATCAATGCAGTAGATCAGGTTGAAAATCAGATGATAGCAGGTATGGTGAAAGCTTTTCCCGGTTATGTGAAGAAACTTGACTGCGGCAACGTTGTTGTACGTACGGAAAAGAAAGAAGGCAAAGTTGCTCTGATCAGCGGCGGCGGCAGCGGTCATGAACCGGCTCATGGCGGTTATGTCGGCAAAGGTATGCTGGATGCAGCAGTGGCAGGTGCAGTTTATACATCCCCCACACCGGATCAGATTTACGAAGGCATCAAGGCAGTTGCCACCGATAAGGGTGTTCTGATGGTCATCAAGAACTACACCGGCGACGTTATGAACTTTGAAATGGCCCGTGAAATGGCTGAGATGGAAGGCATCAAAGTAGATCAGGTTGTTACCAATGATGACGTGGCAGTGGATGGCAGCTTATATACCGTTGGACGTCGTGGTGTTGCAGGTACTATTTTTGTACATAAAATTGCAGGTGCCATGGCTGAAACCGGCGCAGAACTGGAAGAGGTTAAGGCTGTTGCAGAAAAGGTTATCGCCAATGTTCGTACCATGGGTGTTGCAATCAATCCCAGCACGGTTCCTGCAGCAGGTAAACCCGGTTTCCATCTGGAAGAAGATGAGATGGAAGTTGGTATCGGTATCCACGGTGAGCCCGGTACCCATACAGATAAGTTAAAACCCGCTGACGAAATCGTTGATCATCTGCTGGAAAAAATTCTTGCTGACATTGATTACAGCGGCAGTGAAGTAGCTGTTATGATAAACGGCTCAGGCGGAACTCCTCTGATGGAACTCTTTATTGTCAATAACCGTGTGGCAGATGTTCTGGCTGACAAGGGTATCAAAGTGTATAAGACTTTGGTTGGCAACTACATGACATCTCTGGAACAGGAAGGTTTCTCTATCTCCCTGCTGAAACTGGATGATCAGACCAAGGCTCTGCTGGATGCAGAGGCTGATACACCTGCTTATAAAGAATAATCTGTTTGTATTATGGGGGCATATCTTTTTGTCCCGGTTGTATAATCTTTCAGGCCGGACCGGGTTCTGTATCCGGTTCGGCTTTCTATCTGTTAATCAGGAGGATATGGTAATGGACAGCAAAAAAGTAATTGACGTGATAAAAGCGATCGCTGCAAAAATTGATGAAGAAAAAGAATATTTAACAGAACTGGACAATGTGATCGGTGACGGTGATCACGGCATCAACATGGCACGTGGTTTTGATGCGGTTATGCCGAAACTGGAAGCATGCGAAGGAAAAGATATCGGAACCATTCTGAAAACAGTCGGTATGACTCTGGTATCCACAGTCGGCGGTTCTTCAGGTCCCTTATATGGTACCGCCTTTATGAAGTCTGCCATGGCCATGAATGGAAAGATGGAAATGAATCTGGATGACCTGCTGGCATGTCTGGATGTATCCATCGAAGGCATTAAGATGCGCGGCAAGGCCGTACAGGGTGAGAAAACCATGCTGGATGCCATGATTCCTGCACTGGAAGCCATGAAATCTGCAAAAGAGACAGGTGCAGAAACAAAGGCTGTTGTGGAAGCCGGTGTTAAAGCTGCATGGGAAGGTGTTGAATACACAAAGACCATCATTGCAACCAAGGGACGTGCCAGCTATGTTGGTGAAAGAAGTATCGGTCACCAGGATCCCGGTGCCACTTCGTTCAGTGATATTCTGGAAACCATCTGCAATTGTCTGTAGGATAAAGGTGCCCGTTAACGAATGGTATCACACAGGCGGCAGCAGACAGGAGTATATGGAACTATGGTAGGAATTGTGATTGTTTCCCACAGTCAGAAACTGGCTGAGGGGGTTGTGGATGTGACAAAAATCATGGCGGACGGATGCCCCATTGCGGCAGCCGGCGGCATGGAAGATGGAAGCTACGGCACCAGTTATGAAAAAATCATGAATGCAGTGGAAAGTGTTCATGGCGCAGATGGTGTTGTGGTTCTTATGGATATGGGAAGTGCGGTTATGACAACAGAGATGGTTCTGGAAGATCTGGGTTATGATGATGTTGTTATGGTGGACTGTCCCATTGCGGAAGGTGCGATTGCGGCGTCTCTGTCATCTCTTTGCGGAGCAGATCTGGAAAGCGTGAAGCAGGAAGCCCTTTCAGCCAGAACCAGTGCCAAACTGTAACCGGCATAAGCAAACGTAAAAAACGGCAGGACGGAACAGAATTCATTCCGACTGCCGTTTTTTATATGATGTATCATGAGGACAAAGCCATTTGCCCCCTGGTTTATTACATTACAGGATGGTGATTCCTTTTTCTGCTGCCTGATCGTAGATTTCCTGAGGCCATACGGATACCTGGATTTCGCCGATGTGGCATTTTCTTAAGAAGAACATACAGATACGGGACTGACCGATACCGCCGCCGATGGTGAGGGGCAGTTCACCGTTCAGAAGTGCTTTCTGGAAGGGCAGTTCGGCACGTTCTTCACAGCCGGCTTTCTTTAACTGTTCTGCCAGAGAGGTTTCATCCACACGGATACCCATGGATGACAGCTCCAGAGCGATGTCAAGAACAGGGTAGTATACCAGGATATCACCGTTCAATGCCCAGTCATCGTAATCCGGTGCACGGCCGTCATGCTTTTCCCCATTGGAGAGGAGATCGCCGATCTGCATCAGGAATACGGCTCCTTTTTCTTTGACAATTTCATATTCCCGTTCCTTGGGTGTTTTGTCAGGATAGAGGTTAAGCAGTTCCTGAGATGTAATAAATGTAATTTCTTCGGGCAGGATACAGTTGATATAATCATACTGATTTGCCATATATTTTTCAGTAACACGCAGGGCCTCATAAACGGATTTTACAATTTCACGCAGTGTTTTTTCATTGCGTGTTTCTCTGGAAATAATCCGTTCCCAGTCCCACTGATCCACATAAAGGGAGTGGATGTTATCCGTATCTTCGTCGCGGCGGATTGCATTCATATCGGTGAACAGACCTTCGCCCACATTGAAACCGTATCTTTTTAATGCAAGTCTTTTCCATTTTGCCAGAGAATGCACCACTTCAAAAGGTGCATCATTCTGCTCTTTTACGCCAAAGCTTACAGGACGCTCAACGCCGTTCAGGTTGTCATTCAGACCGGAATCCGGTGATACAAATAAGGGTGCGGATACACGCTTCAGATTCAGCTGAGCGGATAATTCGCGCTGAAAGAAATCCTTTACCTTTTTGATGGCAATCTGCGTTTCCTTTAAATTGAGGGCTGGCGTGTAGCCTTCAGGAATTGTAATTGTACTCATAGTTTCCCTCCATTTCCTTAATATAGGATCCCGAAATCGTTTGTATGTACAGAAATCCGGGAGTATATAATGACTGCTATTGTATCAAAAATATTCAAAAAAGTATAGAGACAGTACCGCAGACAGTCATTTTTTCTGTAAAAATTATTTTCCGGCTGTTTCTGACAGCGACTTCCTATTTCACTGGTTCCGGTTTTCATTTCTTTCTGCATAATACATCAGGATATGGTTTCTGCTGAGAGTCAATCTTGAAAACGATGCCTGTTTCTTCAATGCAGCTTATACCGGCATACTGGACATGAACGGAAAATTGGATTAAGATGGTACATGACCAAAATGGGTTACGGAAAATTTTACAGAATACGAAGAATAAAGTGAGGAATAATTTATGAAATACGATTTTACCACAATAATGGATCGCAGAGGCAGGGATGCCATTGCGGTGGATGCCATCGGAAGCAAGGGGGGCTGGTCTTCTGCACCCACAGCGCCGAAGGAGGGCTTTTCGGCAATTCCCATGTGGGTTGCGGATATGAATTTTGCAACGGTTCCCACCATACAGGAGGCAATCATCGATCGTGTGAATCATCCGGCATTCGGATATTTTTCTCCATCGGATTCTTATTATCAGTCGATTATCAGCTGGCAGGAGACCCGCAACCATGTGACGGGACTGAAGGCGGAGCATATCGGATATGAAAATGGTGTTCTGGGCTGTGTGTGTTCTGCACTGCAGGCATTTACAGCACCGGGTGAAAAGGTACTGCTTCACAGTCCTACCTATATTGGATTTACCCATTCGTTGGAGGACACCGGACGTGTGGCCGAGCTGAGTCCTCTGGTTCAGGATGAAAATGGTGTCTGGAGAATGGATTATGAAGATATGGACCGGAGATTAAAGGCCAATAAGATTCATTTGGCGATTTTCTGCAGTCCTCATAATCCCTGCGGCCGTGTATGGGAAGCCTGGGAAATAGAAAAGGCCATGGAAGTGTATGCAGCCAATGACTGCTATGTGATTTCCGATGAAATATGGTCTGATATTATCCTGAACGGGAATCGACATATTCCCACACAGAGCATCAGTGAAGATGCAAAGAATCGTACCATTGCCATTTATGCACCCAGCAAAACCTTCAATCTGGCAGGTCTGATCGGCAGTTACCACATCATTTACAATGGCTATCTCCGGGACCGCATGTGTCATACAGCGGATATGTCCCATTATAATTCCATGAATGTTCTGTCCATGCATGCGCTGATCGGTGCTTATAAACCGGAGGGGCATGAGTGGGTGGATGAACTGTGTGAAGTGCTCAGCAGCAACATCAATTATGCATATGATTTTATCACCACCCATTTTGATGGAGTGACGACAGCAAAACCCCAGGGAACTTATATGATGTTTTTACATTGTGAAGATTACTGTAAAAAAGCAGGATGCACCATTGATGAACTGGTGCAGGCCGGCTGGGATGTGGGTGTTGCATGGCAGAAGGGTGCACCGTTCCATGATCCCTGGGGGATCCGTATGAATTTTGCCGTGCCGTTCTCTCTTGTGAAGGAGGCTATGACTCGTCTGGAGAAGTACGTTTTTCTTCCAGCATAAACGCCCGAATCCGTTCATCGATCCGATGTTCTGTAATGTACTGATAGACACAGGGAGGAACATAAAAATCCCAGTCTGTCTGGTTACAGATGCATTCCCGGATGGTGCTGGCACTGATTCCCTTTTCTTCCAGCGGAACGGTCCAGAGCACCGTAACCTTCAAACCAAGTTCCTGTTTCAGCATATGATATTTTTCCCGTCCCCACTCATCGTAGATGGTGATATAAAACGTGGCATCCATGGGAACATAGTTTGAAAGTTTTTCAGGGTAGTTGACAGGAAACGGAACGATCATGAATTCACTTTCTGAAACACCGGCTTCCAGCATGGCCAGGCGTATGCATTCCGCACGCTCATAATAGGTCATGGGATTTGCGCTTCGTTTGGAACGGTGGGGATTTGTGCTGGTATATCTGGTCAGATCCGGTTCCGGATTTGTGATACCGATGATAAGTCTTTCGCAGCGGGCTTTTCCTGCCAGAAGATATTTCACATGATCTTTATGCAGAACCTGAAATCTGCCGTGAATTACACCGATTTTATCCATATGTACTCCCTTCTGTATGCTGTCCGGACCTGTTGAGAATACATGCTGTTGTGTGAAAGTGGATCCGGACAGATCTGATTTCTGTTTTATAGGTATGTTCAATATCACTAAGTTGTGATTTCGATTGGGTTTTGTTATTAGTATAACAAGAAAATTGAATTCTGAAAACCGTTCTGATGCAGGGAAGGGCTTTGAGTTTAAATAAATGGGGCTGTCGCACTAATATTAATTAGTGTGCGGTCCTTTTTTGCACTTCAAGCCAGTCAGTATATCCACCACGGGTATAGAACCTGAGTCTTTGAAATTCTAAAGCTCAAGATCCTTTTTCCAGGGGCCGGTGCCAACGCATGAATTCGCCTGATGCGAATTCATTTGAACGGTGGGCACCTAATCTCGCAGGGCTGAAACCTGCGAGATTACCCCTTACATACAGGATCTTTCGCCAAGACTTTCTAAAGACTCAGGCGAATGTCCCTTATGGTGGATATATCTGTACTGGCTTTTGTGCTCGTTTGCCCCAAAATAAAGATCAGATTCGCGACTGTGCGACAGCCCCGTGCATGTTTTCTCAAAAGTACAGTATTTCCTGTACCGAATTACGAAATTGGTTTACAGAATAGTTCATGTGTGGTAATGTAATGTGCGACATTTGATGAAATCAGATTTTCAGATTATATGAGGAGAGATTATGGCTATTCGATTTGTTATTGATTCCGGTTCGGATATTTTACCTGTTGAAGCAGAAAAAAAGGGTATGGTTCATGTACCGCTGACCGTTTCTTTTGAAGGTCAGGAATATCTGGATGCAGTGGAACTGGGACATGAAGAATTTTATGATAAACTGGAATCATGTGAAAACCTGTCGGTGACCTCACAGGTTCCGCCCTATCGTTTTGAAGAGGCTTTTGAAAAAGTAGTATCAGAAGGCGATACGGTTATTGCAATCACCATTTCCGGTGCACTTTCCGGTACCCATCAGAGTGCGTGTATTGCTGCAGCGGAATTTCCCGGAAAAGTTTATGTTGTGGACAGTGAGAATGTCAGCCTTGGCATGCGTATTCTTGTTGAGCGTAGTCTGGAACTGCTGGAGCAGGGACTGAATGCTGAGGAAATCGTTGAAAAATTGAATGAAGAAAAGAAACGGGTTCGTGTGCTGGCTCTTCTGGATACATTGGAATATCTGAAGAAAGGCGGAAGAATTTCTTCAGCCACGGCTTTTGCCGGCGGGCTTCTGAACATCAAACCGGTTGTAACTGTGAAAGATGGTCTGGTTGAGATGGTAGGAAAAGCAAGAGGATCCAAAGCCGGAAACAACCTTCTGCGCAAATTGATTCAGGAAGGAAACGGTGTGGATTTTAAACGTCCTTATTTTGCTGCCTACAGCGGCAAGTCTGATGCACTGCTGCAGAAATATCTGAAGGACAGCGCTGACCTGTGGCAGACAGAAGTACAGGAGATGCCCATCGGAACCGTAGGCAGTGTAATCGGAACTCATGTGGGTCCCAATGTGGTTGCAGTTGCTTTCTTTGAAAAAGAGTAACGTAATGGAAAATTTGTATCATGGGGTCAAAAACTTTTGACCCCAACAGCAATATATTTAGATTGAACAGAAAAGCTTCTGTGGACAGACGAAATATACTGTCCTCAGAAGCTTTTTTGGATATTTCAGCACTTTATCCGACCAATTTATCCAAAACGTACTGTTGTGTCGAAGCGGAACCGGTTGATTTGGATATATAAGTCCCTATTCAGTTTTTTTTATCCAAAATATTGCTTCCAGGACGTAAGTACCAGCTATTTTGGATGGGATTTCTGATTGTTTTGGATATCTCAGCCATATATTAGACGATTTTGACCAAACTACATGGTAAAGAGTCTATCAGAAGTGTTGATTTGGATAAATATGCTTGAATTCAGCTTTTTTATCCAAAAACAAGTTTCCAAGTCGTGACTACCAGCTATTTTGGATGAAGTTTCTGTTTATTATGGACAGATCGATGCAGTTTATGTTGAGTATCACTGGTGTTAATGATAAAATGGAAGAAAGTTTCTTTGAAAAATAAGATATATAGAAGAAAATCACTTTGAAAATTGATTCAAAAAAGAAAATCACTTTAGAAGCAGATGACCGGAGTATATCAGAAGTCGGGAGGGGATTTTATGACCATATATCAGGAGTATCAGAGAAAGCTGCGGACACCGGAGGAAGCGGTTGAGGTGGTAAAAAGCGGGGATTGGGTGGATTATACCACAGCCACATCTAAACCGGTGCTTCTGGATCGGGCTCTTGCAGCCAGAAAAGAGGAGCTGAGGGATGTGAAGGTCAGGGGGAATATGCTGGAGGGTCCCATAGAGATCATGGAATGTGATCCGGAGCAGGAGCACTTTACCTATAATACCTGGCACTGCAGTTCCTATGAACGGAAGCGCTGTGCGAAGGGACAGTGTTATTTTATCCCCATGGTATTCCACAATCTGACGGCGTATTATCATTTTTTCCTGGATGTGGATGTGGCGATGATTTCTCTGCCGCCCATGGATAAGCATGGGTATTTCAATTTGTCGGTCAACACGGGAACTTCTGCGGAGATTCTGCGGAAGGCCAAGGTTGTAATTGTGGAAATCAATGAACATTTGCCGAAGATGAGGGGCGGATATGACGACTGTATTCATATTTCAGAAGTGGATTATATCGTGGAAGGTCCCCATGATCCTTTTCCAGATCTGGTGGAAAAGCCTGTGACAGAGCAGCAGATGCAGATTGCAGCTCAGGTGATTCCATATATTCGGGATGGTTCCACCCTTCAGCTGGGGATCGGCAGTCTTCCCAATGCGGTGGGTACCATGCTGGCGGAATCTGATCTGAAGGATCTGGGTATGCATACGGAGCTTTGCTCCGATGCGTATCTGAAGCTTCATGAGGCAGGGAAACTGACCAACCGGTGTAAAAATATCAATCCGGGTAAAAGCATACTGGGGTTTGCCATTGGTTCGAAGAAACTCTACGACTGGCTGGATGATAACCCGACAGTGCTGGCCTATCCCATGGATTATGTGAACCGGCCGGATATTATCGGGCAGATTGATAATATGGTTTCCATCAACAGCTGCATCAGTGTGGACCTGTTTGGGCAGGTCAGTGCGGAAAGTGTCGGGATGAAGCAGATCAGCGGAACCGGCGGTCAGCTGGATTTTCTGGAGGGGGCATCCCTGTCCAGGGGAGGCAAATCCTTTATCTGTCTGAAATCTTCCTATATTGATAAAAATGGAGAGCATAAATCCAATATTCTGTCTCATTTCAGCGGAGGGGACATCATAACCTCCCCCAGAAGTCAGGTGTATTATATTGCCACGGAATATGGTGTGGTGAATATGGAAGGCCTGACCACCTGGGAACGTGCGGAGAAGCTGATCTCCATCGCCCATCCGGATTTCCGAGATGATCTGATCCGGGCTGCGGAGAAGCAGCTAATCTGGAGAAAATCCAATCAAAGATAAAATCAGCTGATCCGGAGAAGAGTCAATTGGAGATAAGAACAGATAATCCAAAGAAAAAGCAATCCAAAAATAAAACAGCTGATCCGGAGAAAATACTGAAAATGAGAAGGGATGGAAGCCGCATCTATTCGTGCTTTATGGTGTGGTTTTCCATTTCTCTTATGGCAAAGGCAACCTGAAAGGGAAACAGGTCATTGAGGGTTTTCAGCGGGTTGTTCAGGATGGTTTTTATTTTCTGGATTCTGTAATTGACCGTATTTCTGTGTAAAAACAGCGCTTCTGCTGTTTTTTCCAGACTGCGGTCATGTTCAATATACGATTTCAGCAATTCCATATAACCATGGTGATTTTTCTCGTATTCTTCCAGCGGTCCCAGAATTTCTTCGGCATATGCAGTGAGCAGATCATCATCTTTCAGAGAAAACAGTATTTTGTAGAATCCCATGTCTTCAAATTTAATATAAGGTTCATTATAGTAAACTGCCATCTGCAGGGCAGTTTTTGCCCGGTGAAAGCTTTTATTGATCTGTGAAATACCATCCACGGGGATTCCCACACCGATGTAAATGCTTTTGGAACTTGCTGCCTCGGAAAAAACTTCCATAACCATATCACGAATGGACGGGAGCAGTTCCGGATCCATATTGTTCAGTATCATCAGTTCATAGGTTTCATAGGTGATCATTCCCACACGGAATCCCTTCAGATTGTGTTTGGTTTTAAAGCGACGGATATGGTTGATGAAACGGTATTCGGTTTCATCGGATATTGTGCTTTCTCCGTCTTGATTCACAACAGTATTGATCAGGATCACCAGAAATTTCCCCTCCAGATTGTAGTAACGGCTCAGAATTTCCCGATATTCATTTTCATTTCCTCTTTTCAGGATGGCATCCCGCACAGCATTATCGTGGAGAACTGTCTCCTGCTGTTCAAGGATGACACGGGTACAGAAGGACTGGATCATATCGGTTATATGAATTTCCCAGGGCATGATCAGAAGGGGGAAATCATACCGGTCACAGAAATCGATGACCTCCGCGGGAATTTCAAAGATGAATTTGCCGACGTTAACCACCAGACCGGCAGCCTTTCGATTATTAAGCGCCTGTACCAGAGTCATCAGCCAGTTGGGGTTGGAAGGAAATTTCATACAGGTGGTTACTGCCAGTTCCGATCCGTGAAAATACCGGATCAGGGATTCATCTTCCAGTACATAAACCCAGGTAACCGAGTTGCGGAAACTGTTTTGTCCTGCCAACAGAGACAATTTACAGGGATTCCCGTTTTCCGTACATAATTTTTTCAATGTAACTGCCATGGTAATATTCTCCTTTCTTTTTATGATTCCATCTGCAATGTAGAAAATATGTATTCTGCGCACAATTTTACCATATAATTTTAAACTTTACCACCATTTACTTCCAGAAAAAATGTACTATAATGTAATTAACAAAAAGAAGAAAACAAATTCGGAAAACCGTAAAAGGTTTCCCACAGTTTAACAAATGTCTTTCAGAGAAAGACAATAGAGAAGGAGGAATCATTATGACAACATTTACACTGAACAGAAATCTGGATGCAACGGATTGTTTATTTGTAGCACTGAACGACACCTGTTATGCGGACTGGAAAGCAAGCCAGAGATTCGATGAAGCAGATATCAGACGTTATACAGATGATAACTCCTTCATCGAAAGAATCAGGAAATTTTTTACAGGAAGATAACAGGATACAGCGGTGAAAGGGTCAGATATTTCGTGAGTATATGAGTATTTGACTCAGATCTGCATTATGTGTTCCGTGATAAAAAAATATTTTATTTGAGAAGGATTTGGCATTGTCAGGCGGAAAGAACTTGACAATGCCTCGTTTGCGTATTAAAATTTAAACGACAGTAAAAGAGGGCTGGTCACACAAAAGCGCGTGCTCAGCCCCTTTTTTCGTATTGGATGGTTGTTCGGACTGCAGGACATTTCTGATTGGTACAGCGGACTGCAGGAAACAGCATCCATTTGAACAAGGTTTACAGGTTAAGAGAACGGATTTATGAGCAGATTACGATACAAAACATTGCGTGAGAATGTTGCTGATGAAATCCGCACCAGAATCATGAATCAGGAATACGTTCCCGGTATGCGTATCATTGAACAGAATCTGTCAGAAGAACTGGGAGTCAGCAGAGGACCGATCCGCGAGGCGCTTCGCCAGCTGGAGCAGGAAGGGCTTCTGACCTATGAGAGAAATGTGGGATGTTCCATCAGCAGTCTGGATATCAACGATGTGTATGAAATCTATCTGATGCGTTCAACCTATGAGATCCTTGCTGTCAGGTCATATGGAGGTCGTTTTACCGAATCGGAGTTCAGACGGATGGAGTCTGTGCTGGAACGGATGCGTAAACTGGAACCCAATGATTTTCAGGGTGTGGTGGAATGTGATCAGGAATTTCACGGAATTATCATTCAGAAGTCGGGCATGAAGCGCCTGCACAAAGCATGGGAAGATCTGAATTACGGCAGTTATCTGGCGGTGAAAAACGGCGGTGTCTATAAAGACAAACTGCACGAACGTCAGTACAATATCCACAGGATTTTACTGGACAGCCTGAAGACAGGCGATCTGGATTTGATTCTGAAAACCATTGAAAGCCACTATATGGATGCGGTCAGCCAGATGAAGAGGGAAGCATCTGCAGAGTACAGGGTGCAGACCGGATGTACATCCGAGGCGGGCTGAGGTGCGGGATCCTGTGACATTGATGATCTGTTTTCGGATTGTCAACAATCTACAACGGCTGAATCATCAGCCGGTTATGTCCCGAAATGTTTACCACTCCATACATATTTTATGTAAAGAGTGAGCATTTATATTACTATAAAAGGAGGATCTTTATGAAACGAAGAGCCAAATTACTTGCATTTGCTCTGGCAGCAGTTATGTGCTTAACAGCTTGCGGCGGCGGTGCAGGCAGCAAAAATGAAAGCGGTTCCGGTGACGAAAACAAGGCTGCAGGTCTTACCGATCTGTATACTTTCGAAACCGCTAACCGTGAAATGGAAAATGTATTCATCCTGAATACAGAAATGGCAAACGACCTGAACGTTCTGTGTAATACAAACGAAGGTCTGCTGGAAACAAACAGCAAGGGCCAGCTGGCTCCCGCTATTGCTGAAAAGTGGGGAACAGAAGACGGCGGTCTGACCTGGACTTTCAATTTAAGAAAGGGTGTTAAGTGGGTAGATCAGCAGGGTAACGAAAAGGCTGACTGTACCGCACAGGACTTCATCACAGGTCTGGAATGGGTTATGAACTTCCATAAGAATGGTGCGAACAACACATCTATGCCCACAGATATGATCAAGGGTGCCGGTGAATACTATGAATACACCAAGGGTCTGTCTGCAGAAGAAGGTATGGCACTGGGTACTGACAAGTTCCTGGAAATGGTTGGCATCGAAGCTCCCGATGATTACACACTGATCTATCACTGTGTAAAGAATGCTCCTTACTTCGATACAGTATGTACATCTGCATGTCTGTTCCCTGTATCAGCAAAATTCATCGAAGAAGTTGGTGTTGAAAACGTTCTGTCCACTGGTATTGAAGGCCTGTGGTATAACGGACCTTATACTCTGACCGAGTACATCCAGAACAACTCCAAGACTCTGACAAAGAACCCTCTGTACTGGGATACCGAATGCGGTCGTTTTGAAACCGTTACCATCAAGATCGTAGAAGATCTGTCCGTTGGTTATCAGCTGTATGAAACAGGCGAACTGGATCACATCGATCTGTCCGAAGCAAACCTGAGAACCATCTACGATGATGAAAACAACAAGTTCCATGATCAGCTTTCTGAAAAACTTCCCAGAAAGTACTCCTACCAGTTCCACTTCAACTATGACAAGCATTTTGCTGATGGTTCTGTAGATGAAAACTGGAACAAGGCAGTTGCCAATGAAGCATTCCGTCAGGCATGGTACTATGGTCTGGATCTGACCAAATACTGGGCAAGAACAAACTTCATCGCTCCTACACATTGTGAAAACAATGCATACACCATGAAGGGTCTGCTGTACTTCTCAGATGGTACAGAATACACCAAGAAGGTGGAAGAACTGATCGGTCTGCCTGAATCAGACGGCACAACACCCAGAAGACTGGATACTGAAAAAGCTGCTGCATTCAAGAAGCAGGCTATGGAAGAACTGTCCGCTCAGGGTGTAACCTTCCCTGTAACTGTTAACTACTACATCGTTTCCGGTGCTCAGAATGCTCTGGATACCGCCAACGTTCTGAAGCAGATTTTCTCCGAATGTCTCGGCGATGATTTCGTTACTCTTGAAATCGGTACTTATACATCCAGCCAGACCAAGGAAGTTGTTAAGCCCAGACTGCAGTCCTTCGTAATCAACGGCTGGGGTGCTGACTATGGTGATGTTCAGAACTACCTTGGACAGGAAACCATCGGTGAAGATACTGCTTACTATGCAAACAACTACTCCAATATCAATGACGCAACAGATGAAACTCTGAGAGCTACTTATCAGGAATTTACAGATCTGGTAAACAAGGCTGACGCAATCAACGATGATATGGATGCACGTTACAATGCATATGCAGAAGCGGAAGCTTACATGCTGCAGCATGCTCTTACCGTTCCCGCTCAGCTTGAAGTTTCATGGCAGCTGACTCATGTAAATGATTACAGCAGATCCAACGCTATGTTCGGTATCATGAACTACAAGTATAAGAACTGGGAAACCTCTGTAGACGCCTATACTACAGAACAGACAGCAAAATTCGCTGAGGAATACAATAAATAATGTTTAAATACACAATCAAGCGACTGTTACAGTCACTGGTAACAGTCCTGATTGTCGGCACGATCGTTTTTCTGCTCATGCGTATGCTTCCCACAGACTATTTCTTCACAGAAGATCAGCTGATGAAGCTTACCGAAGAGCAGAAAAACGAACAGCTGCTGGCTGCAGGCCTGTTGGATCCGATTCCTGAGCAGCTGCTTCACTTTTATGGGCAGATTATTCGTCTTGACTTCGGTAAGTCCAGACGAATTCAGAGTGGGGTAGATGTTATCAAGGTTATCGGTTCCAAATTTTCAGTCTCCATGAGACTGGGTGTGATTTCACTTGTTATCTCCCTGATCACCGGTGTAATTCTCGGTATTATTCAGACATTGAACAAAGACCGGCTGCTGGATCATGTGGGAACGGCGTATACGATATTTGTAAATGCGGTACCAAGCCTGGTATCCTATTCCCTTGTGCTGGTATTTGGTTCCCGTGTACTGGGACTTCCTTCCATGTATTCCACCAGAAATCCGTCACAGTCCAGTATTCTTCCGATTGTATGTCTCTCTCTGGCATCCATTGCCAGTTATGCCCTGTGGACAAGACGTTACATGGTGGATGAATTAAACAAAGATTATATCAGGTTAGCTCGCGTAAAGGGTCTCTCTTCCAGAGAAATCATGACCAAGCATGTATTTAAAAATGCGTTTGTGCCGTTAGTACAGTATATTCCGGCTTCTTTCCTTTACACCATCGGCGGTTCCCTGCTGGTGGAAAGATTCTTCTCTGTACCCGGTATGGGTCCTCTGCTGACAGACTCCATTCAGCGTTACGATACAAATGTGGTTCAGACTCTGACCATTATCTATGCAGCACTGGGTATTTTAGGTGTATTCCTGGGTGATGTACTGATGATGATCGTTGACCCGAGAATCAAACTGACCGGAAAGGAAGGTACACGATAATGGAAAAGAAAAATAAAGAAGATTTATTTAGCTTTGTCGAGTACTCTCCCGAAGCGGCTGAGCGTGTGGGTTATTCTGATTACTCCTACTGGAAATCTGTTTTCCAGAACTTTTTAAAGAAGAAATCAGCTGTTGTAATGGCTTTCATTTTCTTCGGTCTGGTTATTTTTTCATTTATTGCCCTGGCAATCGGCAAGTATGATTATGCAACTCTGGTTCATCAGCAGGATGCTGCCCTGGCCTTTACCAGCCCCAACAGTGAGTTCTGGTTTGGTACCGACAATCTGGGCCGTGACTACTGGTGTCAGGTGTGGTATGCAGCACAGACATCCATCAAGCTGGCATTGATTGTTGCGCTGGGTGAATGTGTTGTGGGTGTAACCATCGGCTGTATCTGGGGTTATGTCCGTCAGCTGGACCGTTTCCTGACCGAGCTTTACAACATTATCAATAACGTACCCATGATCATCTACATGACATTGATTGCTCTGCTTCTGGGTCACAGTTTCTTCATCATGGCAGTTGCGCTGATCGCATTCGGCTGGCTGACCATGGCAAGAAATGTAAGAAACCTGGTACTGATGTACCGTGACCGTGAGTACAATCTGGCATCCAGATGTCTTGGTACACCCATCTGGCGAGTTCTGGTGAAGAACATTCTGCCTTATCTGATCAGTATCATTATCCTGAGACTGGCTCTGTCCATTCCTTCCACCATTGCCCTGGAGTCCACTCTGTCTTACCTGGGTCTTGGTCTTGGTATAGATGAACCGTCACTTGGTATTCTGTTAAGAAATGCCAGAAACTATTTCCTGGATTATCCTTATCTGCTTGTATTCCCTGCTGTAATTGTATCTTTGATTACAATTACCTTCTATCTGGTGGGTAATGCTTTCTCAGATGCGGCTGATCCCCGTAACCACGTATAAGATTGGAGGACGTTATGGCAAACAATGAAGTAATTTTATCTGCCAGAGATGTGGAAATCCAGTTCAGTCTGCGTGGTAGAAAACTGACAGCGATCCGGAAGTGTTCTCTTGATCTGCACAAGGGGGAAACCCTCGCCATCGTAGGTGAGTCCGGTTCCGGTAAATCCGTATTTACCAAATCTTTCCTGGGTATGCTGGATGCAAACGGAAAAATTATCGGCGGTTCCATCATGTATGATGGTGTCGATATTTCCAAATATACAACAGAAAAGGAATGGATGACCATTCGAGGCAAGAAAATCGCCATGGTTATGCAGGATCCCATGACTTCCCTGAACCCGCTGAAGAAAATCGGCAAGCAGATTCAGGAAAGTATTGAAATCAATCAGGGCATCAAAGGTCCCGAAGCGAAAAAACTCGCTCTGGAAATGATTGCCAAGGTTGGTATCCCGGATCCGGAAAAGAGATACAACCAGTATCCCCATGAATTTTCCGGCGGTATGAGACAGCGTGTTGTGATTGCCATTGCGGTTGCCTGTCATCCTGATATTCTGATCTGTGACGAACCGACCACTGCACTGGATGTAACCATTCAGGCACAGATTCTGAACCTGATCCGTGAACTGCAGGAAGAACTGAAGATGACCGTTGTTTACATTACCCATGACCTGGGTGTTGTGGCCAACGTGGCAGACCGTGTTGCGGTTATGTACGCAGGCCAGATCGTGGAATGCGGTCTTGTGGATGAAATTTTCTATGATGCATGGCATCCTTACACATGGGCACTGCTTTCCTCCCTGCCTCAGCTGGGTGTAAAGGGAGAGCCGCTGCCGACCATCGAAGGTACACCGCCGAACCTGTTCAATACCATCAAGGGGGATGCATTTGCACCCCGTAACAAACAGGCTCTGGCCATTGATTTTGAGGAAGAGCCTCCGTTCTTTAACGTATCGGAGACCCATATTGCAAAGACCTGGTATCTGGATCCCAGAGCACCGAAGATCGAGCAGCCCAAATCAATCCGTATGCTGCGTGAAAAAATGAGAGAAAGAAGGTAATTCGGAATGTCAGAAAGAGAAAAACTGATTGAAGTCAAAGATTTACAGATTACCTTCGGCTCAGGAAGAAAAAAATTCGTTGCAGTAGATCATGTAAACTTTGATATTTATAAAGGGGAAACCTTTTCTCTGGTAGGTGAGTCCGGCTCCGGCAAAACCACCATCGGCCGTGCCATCACCAGAATCAATCCGGTTTCCGCCGGTGAAATTTACTTCAAGGGAAAGAAAATCAGCGGAAAGATTTCCAAAGAACTGGACCTGGAAGTAATCAAGAAATGCCAGATGATCTTCCAGGATCCCATGGCATCTCTGAATGAGCGTGCAAAGGTTGACTACATTGTTTCTGAGGGTCTGATCAATCATCATTTATACAAGGATGATCAGGATCGTGAAAACAAGGTGCAGGCTGCTCTTCGTGAAGTAGGTCTGCTTCCTGAATTCGCATCCCGTTTCCCCCATGAATTCTCAGGTGGACAGAGACAGCGTATCGGTATCGCAAGAGCACTGATCATGGAGCCCGAATTTGTAGTGGCCGATGAGCCCATCTCCGCTCTGGATGTATCCATCCGTGCACAGGTACTGAACCTGTTAAATGAGCTGAAGAAATCAAGAGGTCTTACATACCTCTTCATTGCCCATGACCTTTCCGTTGTACGTTTCATCTCCGACCGTATTGCCGTAATCTACAAGGGCCGTATCGTTGAGCTTGCAGAAGCAGAAGAACTCTTCCTGCATCCTCTGCATCCCTACACCCAGGCACTGCTTTCCGCAGTACCGATTCCGGACCCGGAAAGAGAAAAGAAGAAAAAACTGCTGGTATATGATCCCTCTGTACATGATTACAGCCAGGACGGTCCTGTATGGGAGGAAATCCTTCCCGGCCACTTTGTATGGGGCAACCAGAAAGAACTGGAAGGCTATCGTAAGAGAATCGAAGAAGGAAACTTCTAGTACTTCTAAAATGCGGCAGCCGATATTCCTGCTGAAGGAATAAACAATTGGAATCAGATCTGTCATTGGGGCAGATTGCTTTCATAAAAAGCGGGGGTGTGAAAAACGTCAATTCGTTTTTTCACACCCCCGCTTTTTGCAATGCGCAAATGTGGAAGTTTCTTAACCAGTTTAATTTCAGAATTTTTTAGCAGTTGGCAAATATGGAAGTTTCTTTAACGAGTTTTATTTCAGAATTTTTTAGCAGTTGGCAAATATGGAAATTTCTTTAACAAGTCAATCTCGGAATTTTTACATTTGGATATAATTGGTTGTTTTTCAAGTCAAATATCCAAAACAATTTTTTGAAAAAGAAATTTTGGCCAGAAACAGAGGAAATGAAGCTGATTTGCCCAAACGCATTATGAGTTTGGATATTTCAGGTATCTTTTATCCTTCTATATCCAATTTACTTTATGAATGACTTTTGATTTGGATAAAAAAGTCTGTATAAGAATTTAAATATCCAAACAGCATTTCAAAGCATCATACATTTGGATAAAAATACTTATATAAACGCTGTCATATCCAAAGTATTATTTCAATTTGTAAAAGTTTGGATAAATATTCCTGTAAATACCCTGCTGCATCCAAACAACCAATCCAATAATTGCCCACGTGTCACTTTTTGTGTAAATTCTGCCTGACTCTGCAGCAAACAAGTGCTTGTCAAAGAACGATTTTTGGATAAAATAAAAGAGTATGCAGCTGAATGATGCGTGATAAAATCAATAATACAAATTGATCAGAAAAACAGACGAAAGGAAAGAAAAGGATTGATTTCTAAGATTCGAAATACATTTCAGGATTATATGATTCGCCCTACGATTTATAAAAGTGTAACCAAAATATCCATTGCATTTACTGCATCTCTTCTGTGGGAGAGGTATATTGGCAAATGCGGTATGCGGGGGATGGTGGAACAGGCCTTTTTTGTGGCGGGATTTTATTTTGTAGTACTGGCCTGGATGGAGTATCTGAAAATGGATGGGGTGAAGGTGCATTTTCTTCTGGAAGAAAGACAGAAGAAGAAAAAGCCGAAACGGCACAGTCAGACAGATATAGCAGATTTTGCGGATGAAAAGGTGATTTCCTTTGAGGAACTGGAGGAGGACGAACGGATTGTCTGCAAGTTTTTAAGTGATATCATCTGTTTTGCCGTTTTCATGGTGCCGTCTATCATTGTATTTATTCTATAAGATAATAGCCTTTCAGGAGATGTGTTATGACAAAAGAAAAGAATTTTACAGAGGGACCGATTCTGCTGCCGTTGATTCAGTTTGCTCTGCCGATTCTGGCGGCATTGTTTTTGCAGACCATGTATGGTGCGGTGGATCTTCTTGTGGTTGGACAGTTTGCAGATGCAGTGGATGTTTCGGCAGTGGCAACCGGAAGTATGCTGATGCATTCTGTGACCGTTGTGATTACCGGTCTTTCCATGGGGATTACCATTCTCGTGGGTCAGTATATCGGACAGGGAAAACCGGAAAAAGCAGGAAAAACCATCGGCAGCGGTATTTATATGTTCCTTCTTCTTGCAGCTGTTCTGACAGTGGTGGTGGCTGTTTTCTCATCTGGACTGGCAGGTCTTCTGCAGGCGCCGGAAGAAGCCTTTGAACGGACATCCATGTATATCCGGATCTGCGCACTGGGATCCCTGTTTATTGTGGCATACAATGTGCTGGGCAGTATTTTCAGAGGGATCGGAGACTCCACCATGCCTTTGATTTCCGTTATGATTGCCTGTGTGTTTAATGTGTTTGGGGATCTGTTTTTTGTGGCAGTGCTTCACCTGGGTGCATCCGGTACAGCCATAGCCACCGTACTTGCACAGGCATTAAGTGTTTTGCTGTCGTTATGCATTATTCGAAAAAGATCGCTTCCATTTACCCTTTCCATCAGAGATATCCGGTTTGACGGCAGGAAAATCAGCAGAATTCTTCAGATGGGGATTCCGATTGCTCTGCAGGACCTGCTGGTAAGTATTTCTTTTCTGGTGATTATGGGAATTGTGAATGGTCTGGGGGTAATCGCTTCTGCAGGAGTCGGTGTTGCAGAGAAACTCTGTGGATTTATCATGCTGGCTCCGTCCGCTTACATGCAGTCTCTTTCCGCATTCATCGCTCAGAACGTCGGTGCTGAAAAATATGAAAGAGCAGATAAAACGCTTATGTATGGTGTGAGCACATCGCTTATGGTGGGGGTTATTATGTTCTATGCAGCGTTTTTCCATGGGGATATCCTGTCGGGTTTATTTGCCAAAGACGCAGAAATTATTGCGGCATCTGCAGAATATCTGAAAGCGTATGCCATTGATACCCTTCTGACCTCGTTCCTGTTCTGTTTCATGGGATACTTTAACGGGTATGGTCTGACTGTGTTTGTTATGATACAGGGTATTATCGGGGGAATTTGTGTAAGAATTCCGGCGGCATTTTTAATCAGCCGTGTGGATGACAGTCTCTTCCATATTGGTCTTGCCACACCCTGTTCCTCACTGGTACAGATTATCCTGTGTATCGGATATTTTATGATAATGAAAAAGAAACGCAAGACCAGAGGGGCATTGGTATGATCTATCCGAATATGAAAAAAGGCATCTTTCTCGCCAGACCCAATCGTTTTCTTGCAGAGATCGAAATCGATGGAAAAAAAGAAGTCTGCCATGTGAAAAATACCGGCAGATGCAGGGAACTGCTGCAGCCGGGTGTCAGGGTGCTGGTGCAGAAATCAGAAAATCCCAACCGGAAAACGGCCTATGATCTGATTGCCGTTTACAAAGGGGATATTCTGGTCAATATCGATTCCCAGATTCCCAATGCTGCAGTGGAGGAATGGATCCGGAAAGGCAATCTCTTTGAACATCTTCAGGTGCTGAAAAGAGAAGTGCGGTATGGAGATTCCCGGTTTGATCTGTATGCGGAATATGGGGAAAAGGATTCTGCAAAAAAAGCATTTCTTGAAGTCAAAGGATGTACACTGGAAATAGACGGAGTGGCAGCTTTTCCCGATGCGCCTACAGAACGTGGTGTGAAACATGTGGAAGAGCTGTGCCGGTGTCTGAAGGATGGATATGAAGGGTATCTGATTTTTCTGATCCAGATGAAGGGAGTTTATAAAATTGTGCCCAACTGGAAAACCCATGAGGCATTCGGACAGGCACTGCAGAGGGCTGCAGCTGCAGGAGTGCACATTCTGGCGTACGACAGTGTGGTTACAGAGAACAGTATCTGTATGGATCAGCCGGTATCTGTGGATCTGACCGATAGAGCATGATGGGAAGGAAAAAGGAATCGAATAAGGAGGCAGGGCATTGGAGAAACGAGCATCGGAAGAAAGGCTGATTTTTCATATTGATGTGAACAGTGCGTTTTTGTCCTGGGAGGCTGCCAGAAGGGTGAAACAGGGGCAGGAGGATCTGCGGCTGATTCCATCCTGTGTGGGCGGGAATCCGCAGAAACGGACGGGAATTGTTCTGGCAAAATCCATTCCGGCCAAAAAATTTGGTGTGGTTACTGGAGAACCCATGTCGCAGGCTTTGCGGAAATGCCCGCATCTGGTTTCGGTCAAACCGGATTTTCGATTGTATGAAAGCTGTTCCAAAGCATTTAAATCCATCTGCAATGAATATGCGCCCGCCATGGAATCCTTTTCCATTGATGAAGTATTTCTGGATATGACCGGAACAGGCCGGATTTATCCGGATCCTGTGGCAGTTGCTTATGAAATCAAGGATCGGATTCGTGATACGTTGGGGTTTACTGTCAATGTGGGAATCGGTTCCAATAAATTACTGGCGAAAATGGCCAGTGATTTTGAAAAACCGGATAAAGTGCATACGCTGTTTTCCACGGAAATCCGGCGGAAAATGTGGATTCTTCCGGTGAGAGATTTGCTGACTGTGGGAAAAATGACGGCGGAAAAGCTGAATCAGAATCAGATTTATACCATAGGGGATCTGGCCTGCAGTGATCTGACACGAATTCAGAAGATGGTGGGACATAAAATGGGGATTCAGATTCATCGGTATGCCAATGGGATTGATGATTCACCGGTCCGGCCCGGCAGAGATGAGGCAAAGGGATACAGTGTGGAAACCACACTGGAGTATAACATCGAAAAGGTGGAGGATGCCTGGCCCATTCTGTTAACCCAGGCTGACATTGCAGCAGCCAGAATGCGCAGTGAAGGGGCGAAATGCAGGTGTGTATCCGTGATCTGGCGGACAACGGAATTTGTCAACCGCTCTCATCAGTGCCGGCTGAAGGAATCGACGGATGTGACGACGGAAATCTATGAGACTGCCAGAAAACTCTTTCGGGAATCCTGGAACGGACAGCCCCTTCGTCTGATCGGTTTGTCCTTGACGGAACTGGATGATGGATCCTATGAGCAGCTGTCCTTTATCCGGGATGAAAATAAGGAAAAGATGAGGAAAATGGATCAGGCGGTGGATGCCCTTCGGGGGAAATTCGGCAATGATATCATCAAACGGGGCAGTACACTGGATGCATCCGGACGGATCGGAAGAAAGTACCGGGCACAGATGGAAAAAGACTCCGGGAAATCCGAATGAAAAATTATCCTGGGCGAAGCAGACCGTCAATCCGTGTGAGGCATACTAAATGCAGAAATGGAATGACTGGATGCGGAAAAAAGAGGGAATTTTCTGAAACTTATGGTATACTTCTCGTGTAGACAAAAAGAGCCGACCAAAGCAGAGCGGAGACTGCGCATGGATTCGAATAGAAAAATGTTTGCTTTGCAAACGGAATCCGGCACCAGATCTTTGCAGGCGTCGATTTGAAGAAAGGAATGGGGATTATGAAAAAAATCACGACAATGGTATTGGCAGCAGTGCTTTGTCTGTCCATGGTATGGATGACAGGCTGCGGCGGAAACACAAATGGAGATGCAGGAAAAGACAGTGGAACAGATGCCGGCACAAATACCGGAGCAGAGACCGGTCAGAGCGTGGAACAGGCAGCAGAAACGGAATTCCCGCTGACCATAAAGGATGATCTGGGAAATGAAGTGGTTCTGGAGAAGGTACCGGAACGGGTGGTTTCCTTATCTCCTTCCGTAACAGAAATTCTTTTTGCTGTGGGTGCAGGAGATCAGGTGGTCGGCCGCACCGATTACTGTTCTTATCCGGAAGAAGCATCCAAAGTCGATTCCATCGGAACCTATATTGATCCCAATACAGAACTGATTTTGTCCAAAGAACCGGATGTGGTACTGGCTTCCGATTATATTGATGATGCCATCAAATCACAGATCGAAGCAGTGGGAGCAAAGGTGATTGTACTCTCTGCCAATTCACTGGAAGCCATCGAATCCGACATTCTGTTGGTGGGAAAGGTGCTGAATCAGAATGAAAAAGCCGGTGAAGTGGTGGAAGATATGAATGCGGAACTGAAGGAAGTTCAGGAAATCACTGCAAAGGCAGCAGAGAAGAAATCGGTATTTGTGGATATCGGATCCTTCTATAGTGCAGGTCCCGGCTCTCTGCTGGATGATGAACTGAATAAACTGGGCGCTGTCAATATTGCAGCAGAAGCAGGAGAAACCTGGCCGCAGATTTCCGTGGAAACAATCATTGAGAAAAACCCGGATATCTATATTTCCCTGTTCACTTCTGTGGATGAACTGAAAACCATTTCCGGTCTGAATGAACTGGACTGCATGAAAAATGATCAGGTTGTTTTTTATGACGGTCTGTCCAAAGAAGCGGATATGATCCAGAGACCCGGTCCCCGTGTCACAAAGGGAATCCGTCTGCTGGCTGAAAGTATCTATCCGGAATTATTTAAATAATTGAGGTTTTTCATGGAGAAAAGAAACAGAAAATGGATCATTCTCCTGTCGGTGGTGCTCTGCGTGGTGCTGATGTACGGATGTACGGTTATGGGAATCGCTTCCATTTCTTTTCGGGATGTGAATCGGATTCTGGCCGGTGAGATCCTGCATTTTCCTGTGGATATGGAAGGCATTTCCACAGGAAGCATTGCCATCATCCGGAATGTGCGCCTTCCCCGTGTGATACTGGGATTCATCGCGGGGGCGGCTCTTTCCGTCTGCGGCGCCGGTTTTCAGGGAATTTTCCGAAATCCCATGGCAGATCCCTTTATTCTGGGGGTATCTTCCGGTGCAGCCCTGGGTGCAGCGGTGGGAATTGTTCTTCATTTAAATAAAAGCTTTCTGGGAATGAGCGGCACAACGTTTCTGGCGTTTGTCGGCTCATTTTTAACGATCGGGCTTGTTTATAATATATCAAAAGTGGGAAAAAAGGTACCGGTTGCCACACTGCTTCTTTCCGGTATTGCAGTGAGTCAGACCCTTTCCGCACTGAATTCTCTGGTTATGATTCTGAACAAGGAAAGTATGGATCAGATCGTATTCTGGACCATGGGAAGTCTGAATGGAAAGGGCTGGAATCAGATTGTACAGGTACTTCCCTGGTCGGTAATCGGAATTCTGATTCTGCTCAGTTCCGCAAGAGAACTGGATATCATGCTGACCGGTGAGGACACAGCCATTCAGCTGGGGGTCAATGTGGAATTTCTGAAGAAAAAGGTTCTGTTTGCTTCCAGTATGATTACGGCAGCAGTGATTTCCGTAACCGGAATTATCGGATTTGTGGGACTGGTGGTTCCCCATGTGGTGCGAATGGTCACCGGACCGAAGCATGGCAGGATTATGCCTCTGTCCCTTCTTTTTGGCGGAACCTTTCTGATCATCTGTGACACACTGGCCAGGAGTCTGGTGGCCTGGGAAATTCCTGTTGGAATTATCACTTCCGTCTGCGGCGGACCGTTTTTCCTGTATCTGCTTCGTAAAATGAAGAAAGGGGGAGTATCCTGATGGAAAGAGAAATGCTTCAATGCATCAATGTTTCGGCAGGATATGGAGACCGGCTGATTCTTCAGAATGTGAATCTTACAATCATGGAAGGGGAGTTTGTGGGACTGATCGGTTCCAACGGCACAGGAAAATCTACTTTCATTAAATGTATTTCCGGTTTACTGCCTCTGAAAAGCGGAGAAATTACCATATGCGGGAAAAAGAATTCCAGACTGAAAAACCGGGAACGGGCCCGGATGGTGGCCGTGGTCCCCCAGTCCTACCATGTGGAATATGATTTTACCGTAGAAGAAATCGTCATGATGGGGCGCAATCCCTATCTTGGATTTGGAAAAAAAGAGAGTCAGGAAGATTATGATATTGTAAAACATGCCATGAAACTGACCAATACGGAAATATTCCGGGGCCGTCTTTACAATGAATTGAGCGGCGGCGAACGGCAGCGGGTGATTCTGGCACGGGCCATTGCACAGAAACCGGAGATTATCCTTCTGGATGAACCCACATCGGCACTGGATGTGCATCATCAGATTGAAGTCATGGAGCTGATTGCTGATCTGAATGAAAAAGAGCACATTACCGTGGTGGCGATCCTTCATGATATCAATATGGCTTCCCGGTTCTGCCATCGAATGGTTCTGCTGCAGAATGGAAATGTGGCGGTGGATGGAACGCCTTCTGAGGTGATTTCCCGAAAGAATATGGAATCTCTTTATAATATGAAGCTGATGATCCGTGAAAGTCCCATGTTTGGCAAACCGGAAATTGTACCCATCCGTGTCATGGAAGAGAAAAAAATCAAAAAGCCATGTCATGTTCATGTCATCTGCGGTGCCAGCGGAGCAGTGCGTGTGCTGGAAGAACTGGATGCCAGAGGATATGAAGTAACGGCCGGTGTGCTCAATCAGGGCAGTGAAGACTGGGCAGTCTGTCAGGAACTGCATCTGAAATGTGTGGAGGCAGCTCCCTTTACTCCCGTAACGGAGGAGAAACAGAAGGAAAATCTGGAACTGATGCAAAGTGCCGACCTGATTCTGGTGGCAGATGTTCCCTTTGGTATCAGCAATCTGATGAACTTAAAAGGACTGGAAACGGTGCCCGGCAGAATTTATTTCCATAAAAATGCGCTGAGCAGCGATTATACCAATGGAAAACTGGTTCCGCTGCTGGAACAGCTGGGAAAAGTGAAAAAGATTACCTATATCGGAGATCACGATGAGTTTCTGGAACGAATCAAAACGGAGTTGGAGTAATGATGTGTTAACGGAACGAATGAAAATAAAACCGGAACAACCGGAATGGAGTCATCATGAAAGTATATGAATTTCCCTGCGGGGATGAATTGCATTACTATAAGAAATCATTGGTTCTTTCCTTTGCCGGGGCAAGAAAGGTATTCAGCACCGGTCTGAATCATGGAGGATGCCGCACGGATCTTCAGGCCGTATTCAACAACGACGGTAATCCCGGACCGGGAATGGAGTTTGTCCTGCGTGCGCCCGATTACCGGCAGCATCTGGATATTATTGCAAAGGAAGATCTGGGACTGGATCCGGAGAAATGCACGGGATTCTGCACAGCGGCCAGTATGGATAATGTATCTATTCAGTCCATGGAACGGGAGTATTTTTCGGTGACTGCTGTTGTAACCGGCGGAATTGAAGGAAATGGTGCCCGGATCGGTGACCCTGCCTGTTACAGTGAAACGCCCGGAACCATCAATATGATGGTTCATATCGATGCCAATCTTCCGGATGGAACACTGGCAAAGGCTGCGATTTCCTGTGGGGAAGCAAAGGTGGCGGCGATTCAGGAACTGATGGCAGCCAGCCGATATTCCAGAGGGCTTGCCACCGGATCGGGAACGGACGGGATTATCGTTGTATGCAATCCGGAGTCAGACAGGGTGCTGACCGATGCGGGGCATCACAGCGAACTGGGAGAATGTATCGGACAAACCGTGAAAAAGGCAGTAAAAGAAGCACTGTTCCGGCAGACCGGACTTTGTGCGGAAAAACAGCATGATCTGATCCGGCGAATGGATCGTTTTGGTGTCACTTCCGATTCTCTCTGGAAATTATACGAAGAAAGAGTGAATCAAGAAACACCGGAAGATGGTATGCAGCGTCTGGAATTTGAAAATCGTCTGGATCATCTGAAAAAAGAAGACAGGGCAGTCACATTTACCTCTCTTTATGCTCATCTGCTGGATCAGCTGGACTGGGGTCTGCTTTCTGTCGGAGAAGTATGCCGGGCTGCGCAGGATATTCTGAAACTTGCAGAACTGGACAGTTCCTATGGAGGAGACTGGACAGCCGCTGCAGAAAAAGCTGACGATCCGGTAATATGGCTGACCGATCGGTATATGGAAGCACTGCTTGACAAAATACAGCGGACTGCATCCGGCGGTGGCTGTGGATCGAAACAGAGAGGAAAATAATGAGAAAGATAGAAAAAGGACGGATTCAGAATGGAAACAGCAGATTGTTCATCAGCCACTTGCCGACAGATGAACAGATGAAAGCTCTGATTGCAGAAACTGGCTGCGGGGTGGAAAGTATTGAATTTTCCATGGCATCCAGTCTGGACCGGCTTCCCGAATCCATTCGTGCATATGAAAAACGTCTGGAATTCATGGGAAATCCGGAGTGTATTTTCCATGGCCCATTTCTGGATCTGAATCCCATGGCTTTTGACAGTATGGTGCTGGAAGCCACCAGAGTTCGCTATGAGCAGTGTTATCAGGCGGCAAAAGCCCTGGGGGTAAAGCAGATTACCTATCATACCTGTTATCTTCCCAGAATATACATGCTCATCGGATGGGCAGATCGGGTGGTAGATTTCTATAACCGGTTTCTGGAAGGAAAGGAAGGAATCCGTATTCTGATGGAAAATGTACAGGATCCTGAAATTGACCCGATTCTGGAGGTGGCGGACCGGATCACCCATCCGGATTTCGGATTGTGTCTGGATACGGGACATGCCCACTGTTACTCCAATTACCCGGCAGATGAATGGGCCCGCAGACTGGGTTCCCATGTGAAGCATATCCATATTCATGATAACGATGGAACCTTTGACTCACATCTGGCATTGGGCGAAGGGACCGTTCCCACAGAAAGTGCACTGACCACGGTGTATGGCAACACACCGGATGCCACCTGTACCATAGAATGTTCCTATGAAGAAAGCGTCCGAAAATCAGTGGAATGGCTGGAAAAGGCTGTTATTTTGAATTGAAATGGTGGTTGCTGTTCATGTGAAAAGGTTTTGATTTTTCCTCTTTACTTTACTATAGTAACGTGATAAGATACTACTGTACTTATGTGCCGGACAGAATGGTATCCGTTTTCTGTATCCGGCACCGGATGATCGATATGGAGGAAAAAGTTATGAAAAAATGGTTAGCTCTTATACTTGCAGGCGCTATGTGCCTTTCCATGGCAGCATGCGGCGCTTCTAAAACAGAAGACAAGCAGGATACATCACCTGCTGATACCACAGCCGGTGCAGAAAGCACAGATGCTGCAGCGAATGCAGAAGGTTCCGATCTGGATTATGTACGTGGTAACGGTAAGCTGGTAGTTGGTATTACCGATTTTGAACCCATGGATTATAAAGATGCAGATGGCAACTGGATTGGTTTTGATGCAGATATGGCAAAGGCATTTGCAGACAGTCTCGGTGTGGATGTGGAATTCGTTGAAATTGACTGGGACAACAAGGTTCTGGAACTGGATGCAAAGACCATCGACTGTGTATGGAATGGTATGACACTGACACCTGAAGTAACATCTGCCATGGATTGTTCCAATGCATACTGCAATAACGCGCAGGTAGTTATCCTTCCCAAGGATAAGGCAGATCAGTACAAATCCGTGGAAGATATGAAGGATCTGACTTTTGCAGTGGAAGCAGGCAGTGCCGGCGAAGCAGAAATCAAAGCTCTGAACTACAATTGCACAGCAGTGAAAGCACAGTCTGATGCCCTGATGGAAGTTGCAGCAGGTACATCGGATGCAGCAGTCATCGACCTTCTGATGGCAAGTGCCATGGTAGGTGAAGGCACCGGTTATGCAGATCTGACTTATACACTGAATCTGAACAGCGAAGAATATGGTGTTGGTTTCCGTAAAGGTTCCGATCTGGTGGCAGCTCTGAATGATTTCCTGAAATCTACTTATGCGGATGGCAGCCTGATGAAGTGTGCAGAAACCTATAAGGTAGATGCTTCTATCGTAGAACAGAAATAATCAGACCGATTTGCAGAATTCAGAATTGCACTGAATTGCGTTAAATCGATGATCGATATGGAAAGCTGTTGTGCAGTTGTACGGCAGCTTTCTTTTTGCCGGTTGAAATCAGCGTGGGTTTCCCGAAAGCGAAAAAGATAAAACCGGAACAGATAAATTGAAAAACAGACAGATCGGGAGGAAATATGGAACTCATTATGCAACAGATGCCCATTGTAATCGGTGCATTGAACGTGGGCTTTTTACAGACACTGAAGCTTTTTGCGGTGACTCTTCTCGGAGCGCTCCCCCTTGGATTGATCATATCCTTCGGCTCCATGTCAGAGTTTAAACCGCTGAGCATTCTTACGAAATTATTTGTATGGATCATTCGAGGCACGCCGCTGATGATTCAGCTGCTGATCTTTTATTTTTTCCCGGGACTGGTTCTGAAGAACAACATCTGGGGAAGCGGTGAAAGCGGCAGATTTATGGCAGCCTCCATTGCCTTTATTATCAATTATGCCTGTTATTTTTCAGAAATTTACCGCGGCGGTATTCAGGGTGTGCCCAGAGGCCAGCAGGAAGCCGGTCTTGTTCTCGGTATGACAAAGACACAGATCTTTTTCCATGTTACTTTGCTGCAGATGATCAAACGAATCCTGCCTCCGATTTCCAATGAAATCATTACGCTGGTCAAGGATACTTCTCTGGCTCGCATCATTGCACTGCAGGAAATCATCTGGGCCGGTCAGGCATTTTTAAAAGGCTCCCAGGGAATCTCCGGTGCCATCTGGCCTTTATTCTTTACAGCAGTTTATTACCTGATTTTCAGCGGAATTCTGACCGTACTGCTGGGCAAAATAGAAGAAAAGCTGAATTATTTCCGATAGGAGGAACCATATGGCAATTTTAGAAGTAGAACATATTATGAAAACCTTTGATCGGACAGAAGTATTAAAGGATATCAGTTTTTCCATGGAGGAAGGACAGGTGCTGTCCATCATCGGTTCTTCAGGAAGCGGCAAGACCACACTCCTTCGCTGCCTGAATTTTCTGGAACAGCCCACATCCGGTAAAATCCGGGTAAACGGCGAAACCTTGTTTGATTCGGACAGCCCGGAAACCCGGAACGAAGCGGAAATCCGGAAAAAACGCCTTCATTTTGGCCTGGTTTTCCAGAATTTCAATCTGTTTCCCCAGTATACGGCCCTTGGCAATGTGATGCTGGCAAAGGAACTGCAGGCAAAGGAAAGACCGGATTATAAAAATAAGAAAAAAGAGATTCATCAGGAAATCGAAGCGGAAGCGCGTATGCTGCTGACCAAGATGGGGCTGCAGGATCGTATGGAGAATTACCCCCATCAGCTCTCCGGCGGTCAGTGTCAGCGTGTGGCAATCGCAAGAGCCCTGGCCCTGAATCCGGATATTCTCTGTTTCGATGAACCTACATCAGCCCTGGACCCGGAACTGACCGGTGAGGTATTGAAGGTTATTCGTGAACTGGCAGAGGAAAATCGCACCATGATCATCGTAACCCATGAAATGAGTTTTGCAAAAAATGTAGCCAGCCAGGTTATGTTCATGGACGATGGTCATATTCTGGAATACGGCACACCGGAAGACGTTTTCGACCACCCCACCCAGGAAAGAACCAGACAATTTCTGGCAAGATACAACGAAGAATAAAAAGAGGACTGTTTTAAGGGGCTGTTGTACTAATTTATTTTGTATGCGGTTCCTTACGCACTTCAAGCCAGTCAGTATATCCACTACGGGTACAGAACCTGAATCTTTGAAGTTCTAGAGCTCAAGTTCCTTTTTCCAGGGGCCGGTGCCAACGCATGAATCCGCCTG
>JBJELP010000122.1:0-12280 GCA_051879215.1 Lachnospiraceae bacterium | reverse complement strand
CAAGGGTTAGAACCTGAGTTTTTGAAGCTCTAGAGCGCAAGTTCCTTTTTCCAGGGGCCGGTGCCAACGCATGAATTCGCCTGATGCGAATTCATTTGAACGGCAGGCACCTAATCTCGCAGGGCCGAAACCTGCGAGATTACCCCTTCTATACAGGATCTTTCGCTAAGACCTTCTAAAAACTCAGGCGAATGTACCCTTATGGTGGATATATCTGTACTGGCTTTTGTGCTCATTTACCCCAAATAAAGATTAGATTCGCGATTAGTGCGACAGCCCCTTTATCTGTCCGGTGAAACTTCCTTTTTCAATAATAGAAAGCTCTTTGTCGGATTATTTCCGGATATTCCGGATCAGAACCTGCTGACTGGCAAAGGAATAGCTGTCGGTGAAAATGCATTCTCCGGTGGGATCCATTTCCGGAGAAAGGGCAGCAATTCCCAGTTCTGCTTCTCCGGCGGCCACTTCACGGAAAATGTTTTCCGTATCCATTTCTTCCAGCATCAGTTCATAATCCAGTCTGTGGCAGATTTCCCTTGCAATATCGACTTCGATGCCGGCAAGCTGCCCTTCTGAGGTGGTGTAAACATAGGGATAGCGGTCAGAACCGGTCAGGACACGGAGCACCTGTTCTCCCTCATAAACCTCCATATCCATGGATTCTTCTTCAGAAGGCATACCATCTGCATATTTCTCATGGATTCGCAGCAGGGTGCCGTCCTCATCCATCAGGGCAAGAACCCGGTTTATTTCTTCCTGCAGCCAGACACTGCTGTTGTTCAGGCAAATGGAATATTCCTGCCAGGAAAAAGCATCCTCCAGAACTGCCAGTTTTCCGTTTTCCATGTAATAATGTGATGCGGAAAAACTGTCGAGGATTACGCAGTCCAGCTTTGCTTTTTTCAGATCTTTTACGGCATCATCCAGCTTTTTATAACGGACAACAACGGCGGGTGCCTGATCGGAAGCCGGGTCTTCCAGAACAGATGCGGCCAGATCGGCCGATGAATCTTTCAGAACCCCGATGGTCTTGCCGGGAAGATCACTCAGCGACAGAACAGTTGTGGGTTCTGTGATATCCGGATCCCCGCAGGCTGTCATGAAAGCAGTGCAGAAGAGGGTGAGCAGGAGAAAGAGAATATAAGATATTTTTCGCATAAAAAATCTTCCTTTTTTCTTTATATTGATATCGAAGGTGCCAGGATAATTCTACACCATGATACAAACAGATTTCTTCTCGTTTCGGCTTTCGAAATCCTGGTAACATTGTATTCGATTTGTGGCGAAAAGACAAGAACCATCTATTGACAAATAATTCTGCAGCATACTATGATACAGAGGTCATGTATCTGGCGGATGCGAACACCGAGGAAACAAACAGTACAATTGATAAAAAAGAGGGAACGATGAAAGAGGGAACTATGATAGAAGAGAAAGAAACTCAGAAAAAGACTGCCGCCCGGGATCTGGGAAGCGGCAGTGTGGGACGGCTGCTGTTATCGCTGGCAATTCCTACGGTAACTGCTCAGCTGGTAAATATGCTTTATAATATTGTGGATCGTATGTATATCGGACATATAGCGGAATATGGTGTACAGGCACTGACCGGGCTGGGGCTCTGTTTCCCCATTCTGATGCTGGTGACTGCGTTCAGTGCACTGGTGGGCATGGGCGGTGCGCCGCAGGCGGCCATTGCCATGGGACAGAAAAGGAATGATAAGGCAGAGCGGATACTGGGAAACTGTTTCAGCGCGCTGCTGATTATTTCTGCCATTCTGACTGTGTTGTTTCTGCTGTTCGGTCCGAAGCTGCTGGTTCTGTTCGGGGCAAGCAGTGAGACACTTCCTTATGCATGGTCTTACATGCAGATATACGTATGCGGAACGGTCTTTGTTCAGCTTGCCATTGGAATGAATGCATTTATCACCACTCAGGGATTTACGAAAATCAGTATGATGACTGTCTTGATCGGAGCTGTGACCAACATTATTCTGGACCCGATTCTGATTTTCGGACTGAACATGGGAGTGCGTGGGGCAGCAGTGGCCACTGTACTTTCTCAATCCATTTCTTCCCTGTGGGTGCTGCGGTTTCTCACAGGAAAGAAGACGATACTCAGAATCCGCAGAAAGAATATGAAGATACAGAAAAGTGTGCTGATTCCGGTTCTCGGACTTGGTGTTTCTCCCTTTGTGATGCAGAGTACGGAAAGCCTTCTGAATATCTGTTTTAATTCTTCACTGGCAAAATACGGTGGGGATATTGCTGTGGGTTCCATGACGATTCTGTCCAGTGTTATGCAGATTCAGAGTCTTACAACTGCCGGTATTGCTCAGGCCGCTCAGCCGATAATCAGCTTTAATTACGGGGCAAGAAAAGATGAGCGGGTAAAAGAAACGGTGAAATTGCTGTGTATTTGCCTGGTTACGGTCAGCACGGTATTTTTCCTGGCAGTGGAGCTTTTCCCGGGTGTTTTTGTTTCCATATTCAACAACAGTTCTGCTGAACTGGCAGAAACAACCTCATGGGCAATGCGGATTTACTTTGGCGCCATCTTTATGATGGGATTTCAGAATACCTTTCAGCAGTCTTTCGTGGCACTGGGGCAGGCCCGGATTTCCCTGTTTCTGGCATGTCTGCGTAAGCTGATACTGCTGATTCCTCTGATTTACATTTTCCCGATGTTTCTGGAGAATAAATTATTTGCCGTATTTCTTGCAGAACCGGTTTCTGATTTTATTGCAGCGTCAACGACAACAACACTGTTTTTGATTCAGTTTCCCAAAATACTGGAACGAAACAATACAGGAAAATGACATGTCTGTTCAGAGCGGATTTCGAAAACAATACACTTGACAAAACGGGAATCCTGTTTCATAATGAATACACGGACACCCCCTGGGGGTATCTGTACGGATGAGAAGGATTCCTGCATGCATACCATCGCAGATCTGGTTTCAATGTCGCACATCACACTCTGTCAGTCTTATCGAGCGAGGATTGAAACATCAGCGGAATCAGAATCTGCAGACAGGAGGAAACGGATGAAAGCGGATAAGAAAAAGGTAACAAGGCTTCTGAAGACGGCAAGAGGACAGATTGACGGCATTCTGAACATGATTGAAGAAGACCGCTACTGCATTGATATCTCCAATCAGATCATGGCTGCAGCATCTGTTCTGCAGCGTGCCAACAAAGAGGTTCTCTCCGCACACCTGAAAAGCTGTGTTTCGCATGCAGAAACACAGGAAGAGATGGAAGAGAAAATTGATGAATTTATCAAAATCATGGAGAAACTGCAGTAGTTATCCGATTTCCATTTTTTACGCTGTATGAAAAACATTGTATGAATTATCCCGAAGGAGGAATGGATTATGGTTACAATTAAGATCGAAGGTATGAAGTGTAAACATTGTGTCAGCAAGGTTAAAAAATCTCTGGAAGCCATTGAAGGTGTAACAGCTGATGTGAATCTGGAAGATAATGCAGCTTATGTGGAAGGAAGCACAGATCTGGAAGCATTAAAGAAGGCTGTAACAGACAAAGGCTTTGAAGTCGTATCCATTGGTTAATATGACCGTTTTCGCACATCAAGCCAGTCAGTATATCCACCACGGGTACAGAACCTGAGTCTTTGAAGTTCTGGAGCTCAAGTTCCTTTTTCCAGAGGCCGGTGCCAACGCATGAATTCGCCTGATGCGAATTCATTTGAACGGTGGGCACCTAATCTCGCAGGGCCGAAACCTGCGAGATTACCCCTTTCATACAGGCCCTTTCGCTAAGACCTTCTAAAGACTCAGGCGAATGTACCCTTTTGGTGGATATATTTGCACTGGCTTTTGTGCTCGTTTGCTTAAAATAGAATTAGATTTGCGATTGTGCGACAGCCCCGTTTTTCTGATTCACCGTGCAGGACAATCCGGCCTGAAGAGTCTCTTTTCTATGGAAAATGACAATTTTTCCTTTACATTTGTATAAAATTACGATTATTCAAGAAAAAATTGTTAATATTTGTGCAGTAGTTTTGTACATAAAAGAGTACACTATCGGAAATGATTTTTTTATTGGGAAAGAAGGCTTTAGGATGATTAAAACAGTTATTTTTGATATGGATGGTCTGATGTTTGACACGGAACGTCTGAGCAATGAAGCATTTTATGCAATAGCAGATAAAATGGGAATTGTCGTAAAACAGGAGATGCTGGATGAACTGAAGGGTTCCAATAGGAAACGTGCTTTTGATATTTTGCGCAGCTATTTCGGCGATGATGCGGATCTGGATCGCATTCTTAGAGTGCGTCAGGAATATATTGACCGCTATATGGAAGAAAACGGAGTTCCTGTGAAGGCGGGTCTGAAAGAACTGCTGTCTTTTCTGAAAACACATCATTATCATGTGGTGCTTGCAACTTCCACCGGTCAGGATAAAGCCATGAAGTTGCTGAAAATGGCTGATGTGAAAAAGTATTTTGATCATATGGTATTCGGCAATGCTGTTGAAAACAGCAAACCGGATCCGGAAATCTTCCTGAAGGCTGCAAAAAAATCCTATACAGACCCGGAAGATTGCCTGGTTCTGGAGGATTCTCTGAATGGTGTGGAAGCAGCTCACCGTGCGGGAATGCATGTGATTATGATCCCGGATACAATTGCACCCAATGATCATATGAAAGAAATTGCAGATGATATTGTGGATTCTCTGGAGGATATTCTGAACTGGATGAAGTCTACGGAGAAGAAAGCTGTTTAAAATAGTATAATAAAATGATATCAGGGTCAAAAGGGGTCAAATTCTTTTGACCCCGACATCAAAAAATTGAGATGTACAAAAAAGGTACTGTCAGGCGGTATTTCAGGAAGATGTTTCCTGAGAATATCAGCGGGCAGTACCTTTTTTGTATTTCTCAAAAAGCACACGGGCGAACATGTCTTGCATTGGATTGAATGCTCAAAAATGTTGATCATGGTATAGACAGTTTTAAATAGAGAATGGTAAAATCTATATACTATATTGTTTAAAAAACAGAATTGACAAAATCATTGTGAACATAAAGTTGGACTTTTCCATCAAATGGAAAAAAGGTGTATTAATTCCATTCCGTTTGATGGAAAAACAGTGTACCAATCCCTTTCCATCGAGATGAAAATGTCCGTATTAAAAAATGCTTCATCCTTTTGTAAACTAACATCATCCAAAGGCGGAACACAAAAGTCCGTCAGAGAATAAACCAAAAGGAGGAAACAAAAATGAGTAATAGTTGGTTAGGATTGGATGGTGAAGTTGTTATCGTTACCGGTGGTGCATCCGGTATCGGTAAGCACGTTGCTACAACATTAAGGGATGCAGGTGCTGTTCCTGTCATCGTGGATGTTAATGTTTCCACAGGAGAGGAAATTGAAGGGATCTTCTGTGTGAAATGTGACGTTACCAGCAAGGAAAGTGTCGATGCAATGGTGCAGACAGTGGTTGACAAATACGGTAAGCTGGATGCACTGGTAAATAATGCCGGCGTAAATCTGCCTCGTCTTCTGGTTGATGTAAAAGGCGAATGTCCTCAGTACGAACTGGATGAGAAATCCTTTAACATCATGTTTGGTATCAATGTAAAGGGTCTGATGTTCTGTGCACAGGCAGCTGCACGTCAGATGCTGAAGCAGGGAAAAGGTGTCATCATCAATATGTCATCTGAATCAGGTAAAGAAGGCTCTCAGGGACAGTCAGCATACTCTGCAACCAAGGGTGCATGTGACAGCTTTACCCGTTCATGGGCAAAGGAACTGGGACAGCACAATATCCGTGTCGTTGCAGTTGCACCCGGTATCATGGAAGCAACCGGCCTTCGTACCGCAGCTTATAACGAAGCACTGGCTTATACCCGTGGCTGCAAACCGGAAGATCTTTCAACCGATTACTCCAAGGTAATTCCTCTTGGCCGTGACGGCAAACTGGATGAGGTTGGCAACCTGGTTGCTTTCCTGGTGTCTGACAGAGGCGGATATGTGGCTGGTACGACTGTAAACATTTCCGGAGGAAAATCCAGAGGCTAATACAAAAAGATGCAGAAAGGAATGCTGAATCATGAAGAGTTTGTTTAGTGATAACAGGCTTGCGAATATATTGTTTCTTTTCAGAAACACAGGAACGATATCCGTTAATGTAATGGCGGCAAAACTTAACGTCAGTGAGCGAACGGTACGAAATGATATTAAGCAGCTGGAACAAATCCTGAAAAGCTGTGCTGTCATTGAAGGAACTCAGGGAAAGTATTCTCTTCGAATTTTTGATTACAACAATTTTAAAACAATTTTCGATGAAATGACGGAAGCAGATGATTTTCTGAATTCTTCTCAAAATCGAATGGATTACATGTTCGGAAAACTTATGCGGGCAGATATGCCGGTTCTTACCGATGATCTGGCATATGAAATGTCCATCGGACGTACAACCATGATTGCAGATCTGAAAAAGCTGCGTGCGGAACTGGAACCGTATCATATCACAATTGAAGGAAAAACCAGCAAAGGCCTGATCATGCTGGGGGCGGAACCGGAGATTCGTCGATATGTAATCGCCAATAATTATGAACAGATCTATAAAGATTATCCCCTTGATGAAGAAATTGATTCACTGATTGCCAGAACGTTCAGAAAAAAACGGCTGGATCGAAAGGTTGAAGTGGAATTCAGACAGTTTATCATTCTGATGCTGGATCGCTTCCTCACCGGTCACTACATAGGTACATTATCCGGACGGTATTATAATCTGACAGCAAAACCTGAATTTGCAATTGTATCAGAATTGATCGATCAGATCGGAGAGATTCTTCAGACAGAATTCCCTGTGGAAGAAAAGCTTTTTGCATTGCTCCCCATTATTGGCATGAGAACTCCGGCTGATATCGTGAAAATACATACCGTGGAGCTGGATGAAAAAGTCCGTCCGTTACTTTATAAAATTCTGGAGCAGATTCAGGAAGAAACAACACTGGAACTGGAGCTGGGTGATTTTGAGGAAGAATTCCTGTATCACCTGATGTTTATGATCAATCGCCTGCGGTTTCATGTACAGCTCCAGAATCCGATGATGGAAGATCTGGTAGAAAAATATCCCCTTGCCTATCAGATTTCCGGCATTGCGGGAAAAGTAATCGAAAAGGAATATGGATTAAAAGTTCCGGAAGATGAACGAGGATATCTGGCAACCTATTTTGGTGTGTTTCTGGCAGAAAGCAAGTCAAAATCAGAGAAAATATTTAAAATTGCAGTTGTCTGCGGCCCCGGAAGGGTAACAGCCCGTCTGATCGAGGTTCAGTTGAGAAAGATACTGGACAGTACGTCAGAGATTACGCAGCTCTCCGACGATAACGTCAATACAAATGTATTGAATACTTATGATCTTGTTCTCACCACAGTAAAAATTCGATGCAAATGTGATCGTCCCGTGATTCGCATCAGCGAAATTTTTAATGAACAGGAACTTCGAAGAAAAATTGAAAAAGTAAGATACTGGGACCATCTTCATGTATCTACTTTTGACAGCAACTGGTTTGTTATGACAGACCTGTTGGATAAAAACAGATTTTTTGTACTGGATGATGCAGCAAATTATTCAGAAGGTATCACAGAAATGGTTCTGAGTCTGACAGAAGACGGCCTTTTGGATGAAGATTTTCTGGATCGATTGATGGAACGTGAAAAAAAGGGTTCCATGGTCTTTGACCATTCGATTGCATTACCCCATTGTGTCCAGTACGCAACCGACAAACTTGTGCTGGCAATTGGCGCATTTTCCAAACCGAGAAAATACAACAGGCAGGAAATCAGTGTGATCTTTCTGCTGGGATTGCCGGAACATATCCATTCGGATGATGATCTTCTGATTCGGATATATGATGAAATTATCAGTATCTCTCAGGATGAAGCACTTCTGAAAAAAATTGCTTCGGCGGATTCGTATACTGCGCTGCTCAGAGTACTTTACCGTCAGGCAGAATAACACATTTAACAATAAGAAATGATTTCTTACGAAAAAAGGAGGAACTTATGTTACAGGTTGGTATCGTGATTGCCATAGCATTCGTTTTGCAGGCAGTTTTCAGCGCCATGCAGATGAAGTATTTTTCAAATGAATTTATCAGACTGCGCAGAAAAGGCCGGGTTGCCTGCGGAAGAAAAGCAGGTGGTTTTCATGCAGGAGCTATTGTCATGTTCCAGATTGATGAAAATGGAATCATCCGGGAAGCCAGAAAGCTGGAAGGTACAACCGTTCTGGCCAGAATCAAGGATCTGCCTGGTTTTGAAGGAAGATATATTGGTGAACTGACAGCAGCAGATGGACCGAAGGGACATAAGAATCTTGGAAAAGCGATTGAAGATGCTTCTTTGACCTATCGTAAATACATGGCAGGCGAAGAAATTCCGAATCCCCCTTCTCCTTTTGAAAAGGTAAGATTTATGCTTGGAAGTTTTACCGCAGGAAAGAAATCTGTCATTTAATTTAGTGAAAGGTGGAGTAGTATGGACTACATCGTTAATTTAGCATCTGGTTTTATGAATCTTTTTACCCTCGGCGGACAGCAGTTCGCAAGCTGGGTTGTTGGAATTGTTCCCACGATCACCGTTCTTCTGGTTCTCATGAATGCGATCATCGCTCTGGCAGGTCAGGAACGTGTGGATGCCCTTGCAAAAGTATGTACAGGCAATCCGATTCTTCGTTATGCAGTATTACCCTGGGTCAGCGCATTTATGTTAGGTAACCCCATGGCATTATCAATGGGTAAGTTCATGCCTGAATTTTATAAACCCAGTTTCTATGCATCTGTAACTTATCATTGTCACACCAACAGTGGTATTTTCCCGCATATCAACGCATCAGAAATTTTCATTTATCTTGGTATTGCAAACGGTATTACGGCACTGGGCCTGGATACCACGCCTCTGGCAATCCGTTATCTGCTGGTAGGTATTGTATGTAACTTTATTTCCGGTTGGGCAACTGAATTTACAACTGCATTCGTTGAAAAACAGCAGGGTATTAAGCTGAGCCGTACACTGAAAAGCCAGCACTAATCTGGTACGAATTACAAAATGGAGGAATCTCAAATGGCATATCATTCAATTAAAGTTGTAAAGGGCAGCGGCGGTTTTGGCGGTCCCCTGGTTATCACACCTACAGAAAAGAAAAATAAAGTTATGTTTATCACAGGCGGCGGAAATGAGCCGGAATGTCTGAAGAAAATCGTTGAACTGACAGGTCTGGAACCGGTTAATGGTTTTAAAACCTCCTGTCCGGAAGAGGAACTGGCACTGGTAATTATCGATTGCGGCGGCACACTTCGCTGCGGACTGTATCCGAAAAAACGCATCCCCACCATTAATACAAACCCTGTTGGCAAGGCAGGACCTCTGGCGCAGTATATTACAGAAGACATCTATGTATCCGGTGTAACTTCTGCACAGGTATCGCTGGCAGAAGGCGCTGAGGCAGCAGCTGCAGAAGCTCCCGCTGAAGAAAAGAAAGAAGTGAAGTTTACCGCAGATAAAAAGGTTTCTGAAACACTGGCAGCACAGGAAAATAAGAGCCTGATCACAAAGATCGGTCTTGGTGCAGGTAAGGTCGTTGCAACCTTTAACCAGGCAGCCCGTGACGCAATTCAGACCATTATTACAACCATTCTGCCTTTCATGGCCTTCGTATCCATGCTGATCGGTATTATCAATGGTTCCGGTTTCGGTAATGCATTTGCATCTCTGCTGACACCACTGGCAGGTAATGTGGTTGGTCTCGTAATTCTGGGTATCATCTGCTCCATTCCCGGCCTGTCTGCCCTGTTGGGACCCGGTGCTGTAATCGCACAGATCGTTGGTACTCTGATCGGTACGGAAATCGGGAAAGGTAATATTGCTCCTTCTCTGGCATTGCCTGCTCTGTTTGCATGTAACACACAGGGTGCATGTGATTTCATTCCTGTAGGTCTTGGTCTGGCAGAAGCAGAAACGGAAACCGTTGAAGTTGGTGTTGTATCTGTTATGTATTCCCGTTTTGTTACAGGCTGGCTGCGTGTTATTATTGCATTCGTAGCAAGTATTGGTCTTTATGCCGCATAAGAATCTTTAAAAGCTCATGGAAAATGCCCGGTTTGCTCCGGGTGTTTTCCAAAAAATCTAAAAAATGAAATCAGGAGGTATCCGGAATGAAAGTGGTTTATGAAAATCAGGTAAAAGGAATCGGTTGTTTAGTTGATGAATTTAAAGATGGAGATATGTTCATCCTTTTTGGTGACAATGCACCGGAAGAAATAAAAGATTATTGTTATCAGGTAAGTGTGAATCCGATCAATGGTACGATTGCAGCAGGACAGATTCTGAAAATCGGTGCTTTAGAGTATCCGATTACCAGTGTCGGATGGGAAGCACCCCATACGCTGGCAGGTCTTGGCCACTGCACAGTTAAATTCAGTGGAGACAAGGAACCGGAAGTTCCTGGAACGATTTACGTTGGACCGGCTTCTGTTCCGGAAATCACAGTTGGTACAGTGATTCAGATTATTGAAAACTAGGAGGAAACCGAAATGTCTATTTCTCTTAATATAAATAACGCAGGACTTCGTGACCATGAATTGGAACAGAGCAGATTTCTGGTGGAAGCTGCTTATCAGAATCTGGTAACAAAGAAAGGTGCAGGCAGTGAAATGCTGGGCTGGCTGGACCTGGATGAAACCTTTGCACAATATTGTCCCGGTGAGTTTGAACGAATCAAGGCTGCAGCAAAGAAGATTCAGTCCCAGTCTGAGGTATTGATTGCCATTGGTATTGGCGGCTCTTATCTGGGAGCACGGGCAGGTCTGGAGTATTCCAAAGGCCCTTTTTACAACCAGCTGGCACAGAATGGGGAAGGCGTTGAAGTTTATTTTGCCGGAAACAATATCAGCTCTGCTTATATCAGTTACCTGATTCAGATTATTGGTGACCGTGATTTTTCCGTTAATGTTATATCCAAGTCAGGAACAACCACAGAACCTGCCGTAGCTTTCCGTATTTTTAAGGAAAAACTGGAAGAAAAATATGGAAAAGAAGGTGCAAAGGAACGAATTTATGCAACAACAGACGGCAAAAAAGGTGCTTTACGGGATCTGGCACTTTCTGAAGGGTATGAAACCTTTGTGGTTCCCGACAGCACAGGCGGACGATTCTCCTGTCTGACAGCAGTGGGTCTGCTTCCCATGGCAGCAGGCGGCATGGATATCGATCAGGTTATGAATGGATATCGGGCAGCAAAGGAACGGTACAACAATCCGGATCTTTTTACAAACGATGCCATGAAATATGCAGCAGTTCGTTTTATCATGCTGATGAAGGGAAAATGTATGGAAGTTCTTTCCAATTATGAACCTTCTCTGACGCAGTTTGGGGAATGGTACAAACAGCTCATGGCAGAGTCCGAAGGAAAGGATGGAAAGGGTCTGTTCCCGGTAACAGGAAACTATTCCACCGATCTTCATTCGTTTGGACAGTTTATTCAGGATGGCGCACGAACCATGTTTGAAACCGTACTGTGGGTTGAAAAATCAGCCTGCGATATTGTGGTACCCAATGATCCTGCCAATGTGGATAAGCTGAATTTTGCCTCCGGCAAAACCATACAGTATATGAATGAAAAGGCAATGAACGGTACGATGCTTGCTCATGTGGATGGCGGTGTACCCAATGTGATCATTACACTGGATGAACTGAGTGATTACACCTTTGGTGAACTGGTCTTTTTCTTCTGGAAGAGCCTGGGAATTTCCGGATATCTTCTGGGAATCAATCCTTTTAATCAGCCTGGTGTGGAAGACTATAAGAAAAATATGTTTGCTTTACTGGGCAAGCCCGGATTTGAAGATATGAAAGCAGATCTGGAGGCTCGGCTGGCATCTGTCTTATAATGATCTGAGACAACCACTCCTGTTAAAATGGTGACTATTTGATGGGGGTTAAATAGTTACCGTTCCTATTATTGTTGAAATCCTTCTAAAACACATAAGATAGAAAAGGGGCTGTCGCATTTGATGGTTCCAGGCGGCGTAAAGACGGTTGAAAATCGTCCTTGCGCCGCCTTTTTTATGCGCACTTTTCCTTTTTTCTTTGTCTGGATGACAGTCGCATATCTGATCTTTATTTTTGACAAACGAGCACAAAAGCCAGTGCAGATGTATCCACCAAAAGGGTGCATTCACCTGAGTTTTTAGAAGGTCTTAGCGAAAGATCCTGTATGGAAGGGGTAATCTCGCAGGTTTCG
>JBJELP010000121.1:0-2781 GCA_051879215.1 Lachnospiraceae bacterium | reverse complement strand
CATTTTATGTCTCCTCTCTCTTTTTATTATTGTTTACATTATACAATTAAACAGAAGAATTTTCCATATTTTTATACAAAAAATCCATGACAATAATTTACAACGTTTTTTGGTAATTTTCAACTAAAATTATTCGACATCAAAATATTTTTGAAAAATTCAGCTTGGTAAATTGATAAAATTGTGATATACTGAACTATAATTTTTTTGAGAGGAGAGTATACATGAAAGAAAAGAAAAAAGGGGGAGGCGCTCCCGTCTTCCGACGTAGTACTATGAAAGTTCCGACGTTTCAGCTCATCCCCATACGTTTTTATGATCCAGATGACCGAAAAAGCTTGATTTTTCAAGAAAATTTGATGCCCTTCTAGGGCTTTTTTTGTTGAAAAAATTTTTATTATGTTATATAATAATAGTACTTCATAGTACTCTATTGGGAGGGGCATATGGCATACTTTTTAAGACAGGATAAAAAGAAAAAAGGGATCTATCTGCAGATGTATGAAACTTACTGGGACAAGGAAAAGAAACAGCCTCGTTCAAGAAACATTGAAAGCTTTGGATATGTCTCAGATCTTATTTCCGATGAGATTCCAGATCCGGTTTCTTATTATAAAGAATACGTAGAGAGAAAGGACAGAGAACGGGCAGCTTCTCTCGCTGATGAAACCCGCCCTCGGGCATTTGCCACTCAGATTGAAAAAAATATTGGTTACTTCCTTGTATATTCCCTTCTTTCGGAGCTGAATGTGAAGGATACTGTTGATATTCTTGCGTCGCAGAAGCGATTCCAGTTCAACCTTTACGATATGATCGCACAACTGATTTATGCAAGGATTCTTTACCCCTGTTCTAAATCAAAAACAGTATCTACCGTTTTCCCCCGTCTTTATAATGGCATCTCTATTTCTGAAGACCAGGTTTACGATGGATGTGCTTTCATCGGGGAATCCTATAAAAAATACATTGAACTGTTCAACCATTGTTATGAGGAGCATTACAGACGTGACTTCAGCAGTGTTTTTTTTGACTGCACAAACTACTATTTTGAGATTGACCTTCCAAGTGAAGACAAACAGAAGGGACCTTCCAAGGAAAACAGGCATGATCCGATTATCGGCCAGGCCCTGCTTCTGGATGCAGACCTGGTCCCGCTTGCTATGCAGATGTATCCCGGAAATGAATCAGAGAAACCTTATATCAGAAAGATTATTCAGGAGATGAAGGAGCGTTATAAGGTTACCGGGAAGACCGTACAGGTCGCAGATAAAGGTCTGAACTGTGCAAGAAACATTTACGCTGCTGTCGTGGAGGCCAATGACGGATATGTTTTTTCAAAATCTATTCATGGGAAGGGTCTGAGCGAAAAGGAAAAGCAGTGGCTCCTTCTCGAAAATGACGCTAATGTTTATACGGATTATAGAGATAAAAACGGAAAACTTCTGTTTCGCTTAAAGTCCTGTATAGATACTTTTTCATATAAATTCAAGGAATTGGATTCTGAGACCGGCAAGGAAAAAGTAATTACCTTTCGCATAAAAGAAAAACGTATCGTTTCCTACAATCCTTCCCTTGCAAAGAAGCAGAAAGCCGAAATCATGAAAATGGTGGACAAAGCTACCAACTACACTACATATAAAAAGATGGCGCGGGAGGATCTTGGTGATTCAGCCAAATATGTACGGGTCATCAACACAGATAAAAGCGGAAAAAACGTCAGGCCGGTAATTGAAATCGACCAGGCAAAAATCGACGAGGATCTGAAATATGCAGGTTATAATCTCCTGGTAACATCAGAGCTGCACATGAGTCCCCTGCAGGTATACCACACTTACCACAACCTCTGGAAAATAGAAGAATCCTTCCGCATAACCAAATCTTATCTGGATGCACGGCCTGTTTATGTACAAAAAAAAGAAACAATCTATGGGCATTTTTTAATCTGCTACCTTAGTTTGTTTCTTTTAAGAGTCATGGAAATCAAATGTTTCAAGAACGAGATCAATTCATATGATCTTGTAAACTTCATGCGTGACTTCAGAGTCGTCGACAAAGGCGACGGTACCTATATCAACATTTCTCAGAATCAAACCGTTAATGAGAAAATCAAAAAGCTTACCGGTTTGACTAATCTCGATGCACTGTATCTGACAGAAAAAGAGATCAAAAACATCTTCGAGTATACCATGCTGATTGATAGCTGAGTACTATGTTTTTAGAGAAACGACGGAAGTCAGGTAGTATACACCTATTTTTTTTAAAGTCAAGACTTTTTTTAATAAATCCGAATAATTGCTCCAAGCTTCTTACAAAGAACCATTGCAAGTGCGATCTTGATCAGATCCGGAATCATGTATGGAAATACGCACCATCCCAGTGCTGTCCATAACCCGATCTGCCCGCTGGTGTTTGCATAAACAAGCATAAACCAGACCGTTCCGAAAGCATAACAGACGATGAGTCCTAATAACATGGAGCATGCCAGAACCCATCTTTTTTTGCCGAGGAATTGTTCCATAGCCCACATCACCAGTGCGGAAAACAAAAAACCAATGATATATCCGCCGGTAGTGCCCAGAAGTCTTCCGATTCCTCCGGTGAACCCTGAAAATACCGGAATTCCAATGATTCCTAACAATAAATACACAAGGACAGATAACGTTCCGCGTTTTCCGCCCAGTACGCCCACGGTTAAGAAAATACCGAAGGTCTGCATCGTGAAAGGAACCGTTGCCGGCACAGACAGCCAGGAGCAAATTGCGATAACCACGGCAAACAGTG
>JBJELP010000120.1:0-2793 GCA_051879215.1 Lachnospiraceae bacterium | reverse complement strand
TGGCGCCACAACGTCCGCTGATATTCTTCTTTGTCCAGACAGCCGATACCGTCTGAGACATGCTTGGCGGTGATGTCCAACGCGATCTTGGCAAGATACAGGTTGGTTCCGATGCCTGCGGTGGCTGGAATCCCTGTTGTCCGGCGGACATCGTCCATGATCCGCAGTGCGAGTTCTCTGGCACTGATCTGATACAGCGGCAGGTAGTCCGTGACATCCATAAAGACCTCGTCAATGGAATACGGGTGGATGTCCTCGGCGGACACATATTTTAAGTATACGCCGTACACTTCAGCGGACACGTCAATATAGCGCTGCATCCGTGGCGGCGCTGTGATGTAATCGAGCCCTGCGGGAATCTGAAACAGGCGGCAGCGGTTCTTGATCCCGAGCGCCTTCATGGCGGGCGAAATGGCGAGACAGATCGTCTTCTCGCTGCGGCTGCGGTCGGCGACCGCCAAAAGCGTCGTCATCGGATCTAGTCCCAGATCCACACATTCCACAGATGCATAAAATGATTTCAAATCAATACAGAGATATCGCCGGTCTTCCATAATTCCTTCCTCTACTGCCATTCTACAACATCGAACATATGTTTGCAAGCACAAAGTTACAGTTCACACCTCGTTAGCAGAGGAAAAGAATAAACACCTCGGCCTCCGACAGAAATGCCGGAGGTGAGGTGTTGCGCTTTAAGCAAAAGCTTCCTGAGCAGTGAGAAAAAGGTTGGCACCCTGCTGACGTCTTGTTTCTATGATGCTCATGCAGTCACATAAATATTCGATCGTGTCATTACACCGGAAGGTAACGGCCTGTTTGAATTTCCGTTTGAATTTTCTGAGACCGCGTTCAGCCAGGTTGTTCGTATATTCGATTTCGGGGTGTCTCAGGAAGAGCAGATGATTTTCCCGGTATTGTCTCATCCGCAGGAAGAGATTAAATCCATCAGGGAAATATTTGTTTGGAGGATGAAGACGGTATTCACTGTCAGCTTTCCTTAAAATGTCATCGTATTCTGCTTCGATCTCAGAAATACGTTTTTGTGAAAACTGCCGATCCTGTTTTGCTTCATGGATGATGCCGGAGATCAGATCTTTCATGCGATCGTGCCATGTCAGATCAGGCTCGTTTTCAACAGCGTCCTGAAGATAGCGGAGTACGTGAGCCAGACATTCCTGATGATTTCCACCGTATTTGTAAAAGGTAATGTCATGATCGTGGACGAGGATCTGGAGATATTCCTCGACAGGGGTGCCCCTGATACCTTCATGGCCTTTGTGGTCGCTGAAGCAGTATAAGGTTTCATAAGGGTTGGTACAGATGAGAACCTGTACACTTTTCCCATTTACTCTTCCGGGAGTGAAATCAGTATGCATGGAAGGCGCGAGAAGGAGCAGGTCGTAGATTTTCTTCCGGTCTTCTTGTGTTGCATCGGAAAACTGTTTTGAAAGGGAATTGATCAGCCCTTTGGAGAGAATAATCTTATGATCCGTGATTTCCCGGATGAGTTCCCGGGTTTTATCAATGGATACATTGCAGTAATTATTCAAAAGGAAAGCAAGGGCTTTGATTTTTTTCCCGTAGTTGAATTCATTGGAGATGCCGTCGGGAAACGGCGCGTGATAACGTTCGCCGGTAATGCGGTTGCGGTAGATCTGTGACCTGTATTCGGTAACAGACACCTGTATTTCCAGATCAGCCACTTGTTTTGTAATATATTTTCCGGTTGGATAAAAATCCCTGTTTTCAGAGATTGCGGAAGGGGGAGTGAGTTCTATAACCGGAACAGTAGGTTCCATATGGGGCCGTTTGTGACCGGGGTGGCCTTTCTGGGCGCCGGGTTTGCGATTTGTTTTTTTGCGGCTGTTTTTAATCTTTTTATGAAAAGGTTTTTGAGAGGAAGGGATGGATGAATTCTCATGATCACGGTTCATCTGAGCCTTCAGTTTTGCAATGACAGCATTGGCTTCTTCGAGCTGCTTTTTAAGAGAAAAGATTTCCGAGCGGGATTCATCACTGCCCCACAGCCGGCATTCTTTCCAGAGCTTGCGATAGCGTTCCTTTTCCCTGGTCATTGCAGCAAGATCACGTTTGAGTTTACGGATTTCTTTTTCATTGGCTGCACGGTCCGCATCAACATAAGTGCCTTCTTTGAGTTTTGCATTTTCACGGCGAAGGGAAAGGAGTTCCTTTCGCATCTGTTCGTAAGCTTCTTTGAGGGTCATGATATTACCTGGATAAAAAGATTAAAGGTCTGGGTTATCTTTGAAAAGTTGGTCTAGGAGAGCCTGTTGTTTGTCACATATGGAAAGCGCTTTGTCATAGTCTGAGGAAAGATGTTCATAAGCTTCGGAGAGAGAGTTGTTTTTTTCTTCCAGTTCCGATATATATTTTTCCTGTTTCACTATGATTACTTCCTGTTTTTTTCTGGCGTTTTCAGAAGCCTCAAAAAGTATTTTATAGTCGTCATTCATGGAAAAGACCTGCCTTGATTTGATAACACTATTATATAAAAAAACAGGAAAAAAAGCGAATCGGCAGGAAAAGAGGACAGTCATTTTGACGGTGGAAAAGAGTTTGTAAAAAGGGAACGTGGAACGAAAAGAGCGGCAAAAACAGAGGGAAAAGGAGTGGATTGAAGCAAAAATGTGGACAAAGAAGAATTCTGTCCGGATAAGACAGAATGAGGGGAGAGTTATCCACAAACTTGCTTTTACGTGCAAAACAGAAAAATTTATTTTTTCTACGTTTTGCACAAAAAGCCAGCGAAGCTGGCTGAGGTGTGAACTGTAA
>JBJELP010000119.1:0-12381 GCA_051879215.1 Lachnospiraceae bacterium | reverse complement strand
CCTCTCCTTCATGAAAACGGCTGGTCAGAGTTTCCGGCAGCAACGCCGACAAGACGATACTTCCATTTTCCATGATCAGTACCCCCTGTGTTTTTCTGCCCTGGGTTGCATCAATGATCAGCCCCTGTTCTCTGGCTGTCTGAACCATCCTGCGTACAGGAGAAGAATCTGCGTTGATCACCGCAATCACTTTTCCGGCATTTACCATATTGCCGTAGCCGACATTAATCAGTCTGATCAATTTTACCCTGCCTTTCCTTTATAAATCCTGTCAGAAAAAAGTTTATTCAATGTTCTGAATCTGTTCTCTGACCTTTTCAATTTCTGTCTTCAGTTCAATGGCAATGGACGAAGTCTCCAGATCATTGCACTTGGATAAAGTAGTATTGGCTTCCCGGTTCATCTCCTGGGCAACAAAATCCAGTTTGCGTCCGATAAATCCTCCGGAGAGAAGCATATCTTTCATACTGTTGATATGTGCCTTCAATCTGACCGTTTCTTCATCCACGCAGATCTTATCTGCAAAAATCGTAACCTCAGTCAGAATACGATTCTCATCTATGGAACTGTCTGCAAGAAGCTCCTGCACTTTTTCAGTGAGTTTTTTCCGATATTCGGCAACCACCTGAGGGGATCTTTCCTCCACCTTTTCCACCAGCAGCATCATGTGATCCAGTTTGGCAATCAGATCTGCCTTCAGATGCTCTCCTTCCTTTTCCCGTGCTGCCACAAAGCCACGGCAGGCCTGATGAAGGGCTTCTCTGAGCAGGGTTTCGATGGTTTCGTCATCGTCCGCATCCTGCTCCACGGAAACAACTTCCGGAAGACGCATCAGCATGGACACACTGGCATCCTGGATCAGATCAAATTCATCCTGCATCTTTCTGCAGATATTCATGTACTCCTGCGCAATCGTCTGATTATACTTGAGTTTTACAGAATGATCCGTAAATTCTTCATAACTGACATATACATCCACCTTACCGCGCTGGATATACTCTTTCAGAACACTCCGAACAACGGTTTCGTATAGATTCAGCTTTCTCGGCATCTTGATTCCCAGGTCAAGATAGCGATGATTCACTGCTTTCATTTCCACATTGATTTTCAGCTTCTCATCCGCTGCTTCACCCCGGCCGAATCCGGTCATACTTTTTAACATTTACACATTGTCCTCCAAAGTAAACTATGATGCTTCAGGGAGCAGAAGAAGCCATCTGCCTGACAATACCGCGGGCAAAATCGGTTCCGGCTCCAGCATCATATGATTAGACATCGTATTATTATAGGCTAATTTACACAACAAGTCAAGTGAACAAAACCCGAAGTCCAGGCAGATCAGGTTCTTAATTCATCCGCTTTCTTGAATTTGATTCAGATATCTGATATACTCCGACTGGTACGATGAGTACATTTTCATTACAGGAGGTTACACAATGGCATTTGACGGTATTACCGTAGCCGGTCTGGCAGAAGAAATGCGCAGCCGGATACTGGGTGCGCGTATATCCAAAATCGCACAGCCGGAAGATGATGAGCTTTTGCTGACGTTCAAACTGCAGAAGGGAACCTGCAGATTACTGCTGTCGGCCAACGCCAGTCTTCCTTTAGTATATTTTACAGATCAGAATAAAACAGCACCCATGCAGGCACCCAATTTCTGCATGCTGCTGCGAAAACATATCGGCAATGGCAGAATTACTGCCATTACACAGCCGGGTCTGGAGCGTATCATTGATATTACAATCGAACATCTGAATGAAATGGGCGACCTGTGTGTAAAACATCTGATCATTGAACTGATGGGAAAACACAGCAATATTATTTTCTGCTCCGATGACAATAAGGTCATTGACAGTATCAAACACGTTTCTGCCATGGTCAGTTCTGTCCGCGAAGTATTGCCCGGACGTCCGTATTTTATACCGGAAACCATGCACAAAAAAGATCCTCTGACTGTGGATGCCGATGATTTTGCTTCTGCATTGAAGAGTCATCCCTATCCATTATTCAAGTCCCTGTATACCAGTTTCACCGGACTCAGCCCCGTCATGGGAACGGAAATCTGTCACCGGGCCGGAATCAGTCCGGATATCGATGCCGGTTCGCTGGGAGAGATGGAACTGCTTCATCTTTTTAAAACCATGTCGTGGATCATGGATGATATTCGAAACGGTTATTTCCGTCCGCAAGTCATCTTTCAGAACGATCTTCCCATTGAATTTTCTGCAATTCCGCTGGAATGCTATGGAAATCTGCGGGTGCAGTCTTTTGATTCCATCAGCGACCTTCTGGAATACTTCTATGCAGCACGCAGTCAGGCCGAACGAATTCATCAGAAATCAGCGGATCTGAGACGTATCGTGCAGACCAATCTGGAACGGAGCCTGAAAAAATATGATCTGCAGAAAAAACAGCTGAAGGATACAGAAAAACGTGAAAAATACCGTATTTACGGTGAACTCATTCACACTTACGGCTATTCTGTGGAAGAAGGCAGCAATAAAATGCAGGCATGGAATTATTATGATGACAACAAAGAAATCACGATTCCTCTGGATCCGGATCTGACCCCTGCTGAAAATGCAGGAAGATATTTTGAAAAATACAACAAACAGAAGCGTACCTTCGAAGCACTTTCCCGCTTCATCGAAGAAACCGAACAGGAAATTGAATACCTGCGGTCTGTCAGCAACGCACTGGATATTTCCAGGGAAGAAAATGACCTGACACAGATCAAGGAAGAACTCCGGGAAGCCGGATATATCAGAAAACGAGGTCCCAAAGAGAAAAAAGCCCGATTTACCAGCCGGCCGTTCCACTATGTGACAGAGGACGGTTTTCATCTCTATGCAGGACGGAATAACTACCAGAACGAAGAACTGACCTTCCATTTTGCCAATGGGGCAGACTGGTGGTTCCACTCCAAGAAAGCGCCGGGATCCCATGTAATTCTGAAAAATGACGGGAGAGACATACCGGACCATATTTACGAAATCGCCGGACAGCTGGCAGCCTGGTATTCCTCTGCCCGTTCTGCGGATAAAGTGGAAATTGATTATATCCAGAAAAAGCACGTAAAAAAAGTAGCCGGAGCAAAGCCCGGATTTGTAATTTATCACACCAATTATTCTTTGATGGCTTCCCCTTCCTTAAAAGGATTGACAGAGATAAAGGAATAGGAACAGAAATAAAATTGAAACAGACGCAGACAGGCGGTATCGGGATGAGGAAAACCTCATCCCGATACCGCCCGTTTTGTTTTACAGATCTATTTTTCAGATATAACAGATTAATTTTTAAAACTGTGAATCGGTGCCGGAATTCTTCCCTTACGGCTGATGAATTCACTGCAGTCACAGGTATTGACAGGCTGTACCGGTGCAGAACCCAGCAGACCGCCGAATTCCACAATCTCTCCAACGGAATGACCGATTGCGGGAATGACGCGGACAGCTGTGGTTTTCTGATTGATCATACCGATGGCTGCTTCATCTGCAATAATACCGGAAATGGTTGCTGCCGAAGTGGAACCGGGTACGGCGATCATATCCAGACCTACGGAGCATACACAGGTCATGGCTTCCAGTTTTTCGATGGTCAGTTTTCCTGCCATTACGGCATCGATCATACCCTGATCTTCGCTGACGGGAATAAAGGCACCGCTTAAACCACCCACATAGGAGCTGGCCATAACACCGCCCTTCTTTACCTGATCATTTAATAAAGCCAGAGCAGCTGTGGTACCGGGTGCACCAACGGATTCCAGACCCATTTCTTCCAGAATTTCTGCCACGGAATCGCCAACCGCCGGTGTGGGAGCCAGAGACAGATCCACAATACCGAAAGGAACCCCAAGACGTCTGGAAGCTTCCTGAGCCACCAGCTGACCCATACGGGTTACCTTGAATGCGGTCTTTTTGATGGTTTCACACAGTACTTCAAAGCTCTCGCCGTGAACAGATTCCAGAGCATGCTTCACAACGCCGGGACCGCTGACACCGACATTGATGATCACATCCCCTTCTGTCACACCATGGAATGCACCTGCCATAAAGGGATTGTCATCCGGCGCATTGCAGAATACAACCAGTTTTGCACAGCCGAGAGAACCATTTTCTTTTGTTCTTTCTGCCGTTTCCACCACGATTTCACCCATCAGTCTCACTGCATCCATGTTCAGACCGGTTTTTGTGGAACCAACGTTTACAGAACTGCAGACGCGTTCGGTCACAGCCAGTGCTTCCGGAATGGAACGCATCAGATTTTCCTCAGCAGGTGTGGTGCCTTTTGCAGGCAGTGCAGAATAACCGCCAAGGAAGTTTACACCCATCTCCTTTGCTGCACGGTCCAGGGTTTTTGCAATCGTAACAAAATCTTCCGGAGTTTTGCAGGCTGCTGCACCGACAATGGCAATCGGAGTTACGGAAATCCGTTTATTTACAATGGGAATACCATATTCCAGTTCAATTTCTTTACCGGTTGATACAAGATTTCTTGCACAGGTGGTGATTTTACGATAGATTTTTTCATTCAGACGATCCAGATCCGAGTCAATACAATCCAGAAGGCTGATACCCATGGTAATGGTACGGACATCAAGCTTTTCGCTGTGAATCATCTCATTGGTTTCATGTACTTCAAAAATGTTGATCATGGTTTTGCTCCTTTAGATTCTGTGCATTTTCGTAAAGATTTCTTCTTTCTGACAGCTGATCTTTACACCCAGTTCTTCACCGATTACATTGAGATCCGCAACCATATCTGCAAAAGCCACTTCCGTTTTGGAAGTATCAACAACCATCATCATGTTGAAAAATCCCTGAATAATGGTCTGGGAAATATCTTCGATATTAATATTGTTGTTTGAAAGATACGTACATACCTTTGCAATAATGCCAACCGTGTCTTTTCCTAAAACAGTAACAATTGTCTTACCCATAGTTCCTCCTATTCTGCTGCCGGAGCAGATTCTCTGTCAGATATTATATTTGTAATAATTCCTTTATTTCCTGTGGTTGTTCTGCAGGGATACCATATCCGCATCGAGCAATGACAGGGTTTGTCTCATAGAATACCAGAATTTACAGATAGTGTAAACCTTATTCATCTGTGAATTCATCATTTCCATTCATGTATTATTATATGTACACAATTTCAGAAGCCTGACTGCGTCCTGCCGCATCAATGGAAAACGCATCTGCACTCCAGCAGGAAGCACTCATTTCAATTTCCGAACGAACCGTTTCCAACGCCAGCGGGGGCATATTATTTTCTTTGGAAATATGACCCAGCAGGATTTTTTTCATATCTTTATGAAGAAGTTCATCCAGAAACTGACCGCTGGCCTCATTGGAGAGATGACCGTGATTTCCTGCAATACGCCGTTTCAGATAATACGGATAGGGACCAACCTCCAGCATACGCAGATCATGATTGGCTTCCAGTAAAATAGCGTTCAGACCCTGCAGTTTTTCAATCAGATGATTGTTATAATATCCCAGATCCGTGATCACCGCTGCAGAAGAAGCACCGCTTGTCATACGAAAAGCCATGGGATTGGCTGCATCATGGGATATGGATAAGGGATCCACTTCGATATCACCGATTGCAAAATGTTCCTCCGGGCAAATCGCGTGAAAACAACCCTCCGGAAGTTTTCCGATATTTTTTGCCCTGTAAATCTGATCAATGGTTTCTGCTGCTGAATAAACCGGAGTTTTGTATTTTCGAAGAAATACCCCCAGTCCTCCGATGTGGTCGGCATGTTCATGGGTGACCAGAACGGCAGATATATCCGCTCCGGTCAGACCCAGTTCCTTTAATCCTTCATTTACCTTTTTGCAGGAAACACCCGTATCAATCAGCAGATGGGTTTCTTCGGTTCCCACATAAATACAGTTGCCGCTGCTGCCGCTGGCAATACTCATCATTCTCATCGCCTATGCCTCCGCAGACTGCTTTGCAGCAATATCTTCCATAAATTCCCGAATCTGACGTCTGGTATATTCGCGGCTGGATCCGTTGTCAATGAGACGGTCACTCTGTCTTCTGAATTCTTCATGGCTCAGCTGATTCTGAATAATACTGTAGGACTTCACTTCTGAATATCCTCTCTGCTCATACAGACGCTTCACCCGTTCCTGAGTGGAAACGTAAACATACCAGATCTCATCACAGAGGGGTTTGAATCCGGCCTCGATCAGAAGTGCAGACTCCACAACAATCAGATTTTTCCTGCTGTTCCGGATACGCTCTTCCACACAGTTTCTGACCGCCGGATGAACAATACTGTTAATCTTCTGATTCAGCTCACTGTTATTAAAAATCAGATTCCCCAGTTTTTTCTTATTAAATGTGCCATCCTCATCCAGAACATCTTCCCCCAGCAGATCCACAATCTGACGGTGGCATTCAGTCCCGGGCTGCATCAGTTCATGGGCCAGCTGATCCGTCAAAAGCAATTCGGCCCTGTATTCTTCTTTTAATACATTTAATACAGTTGATTTCCCGGCACCTACACCGCCGGTTATTCCAATTACATATTTCATAAATTCATTTCCTCTATTTCGTATCATACCAGGAATTTCCGGTGTGCATATCAATTTCCAGCGTCACTTTCAATGATGCGGCTCGCATCATTTCCTCTGAGAGAATCTGCTTCACCTGTTCCGCTTCATTCACATCTGCCTCAATCAGCAGTTCGTCGTGGATCTGAAGCAGCAGTCTGGAATTCTTCAGTTCTTTTTTCAGACGTCTGTCCACATGAATCATGGCAATTTTAATAATATCGGCAGCGGTTCCCTGAATCGGGGCATTCATGGCAATTCGTTCTCCGAACTGGCGCTGCATGAAATTGCCGGATTTCAGTTCCGGAACCGGACGAATCCGCCCGAACATGGTTCGTGTCACACCCTGCTCTCTTGCATCACTGACCAGTTTATCCAGAAATGTTTTGATGGAAGGATAGGTTTTGTAATACTGCTCAATATATTCCTGTGCTTCTTTCCTTGTAATGCTGAGGTCTTCACTGAGTCCAAAGGCACTGATTCCATAAACAATACCGAAATTTACTGCTTTTGCATTTCTTCGCAGCAGGGGCGTCACTTCATTTAATGGCACATGAAATACCTGGGATGCTGTAATTGCATGGATGTCTTCCGCCTGATTATAGGCATCAATCAGTCTTTCATCCCCTGACATATGAGCCAGTACCCGCAGTTCAATCTGGGAATAATCCGCATCCACAAAGACGCAGTTTTCCGCCGGGATGAATATTTTCCGGATTTCTCTTCCCAGTTCCATTCGAATGGGAATATTCTGCAGGTTGGGTTCCGTGGAGCTGATTCGTCCCGTTGCTGTAATGGTCTGATTGAAATTCCCGTGAATCCGTCCATCTTCCCGGATATAAACGGCAAGTCCGTCTGCATATGTGGATTTCAGTTTGGTCATCTGACGATACTCCAGAATCTGATCCACAATGGGATACTCTCCGCGAAGTTTCTCCAGAACATCTGCTGCCGTGGAATATCCGGTTTTGGTTTTCTTGCCGTGGGGAAGCTGCAGCTTTTCAAACAGAATCACTCCCAGCTGTTTCGGTGAATTGATATTAAAATGTTCGCCTGCCAGCTCAAAAATACCGGTTTCCAGTTCTGCAATCCGCCCGGTCAGACGTTCTCCATAGGATTTCAATGCATCCCTGTCTGCACGTATGCCATATCGCTGCATGGAATATAATGTAAAAATAAGCGGCTTTTCCATATCGGAATACAGTTCCCACATTCCCTGTTCTTTTAATTCTTTCTGAAGAACCGGATAGGACTCCAGGGCACCCCGGCAGGCAAATTCCGTCATTTTTTTCAGTTCGTCCTCTGCGGTCATGCAGGCAGACTGAATTGTGGTTTTCCCCAGAATATCCTTTCGTCCGGCAACCATGCGATCCAGATAATCTCTGGACAGATCATCATAATCATAGGAATCCTTCAGCGGATTCAGAAGATACGCCATAATGGCGGTATCCTCATACTGCTCCTCGTCCACGTCTCCGTTGACATATAAAGCTGCCAGCTGATTTTTCAGGTTCACCGTCACCTTTCTGCAGCTGCTTTCCGTCAGCAAGGCAATCATCCCGGGAATCAGCATGGGATTTTTACAAAAATAAATTGTATCACTGACCAGAATGCCGGCACAGGGAATATCTTCTGCATCCATCACACTGGCGGCATCATGCCACAGGATAAAGGAAAGAATATCCGTATCCTTCATCGCATTTTTCAACGAAGACAACTGACTGGAATCGATTATCTCCACAAACTCTTTTTTCGGTTCATTTACTTTCTGCGCCAGAATATTTTCTGTAGAAAAACGGTTCAGCATGGATTTGAATTCCAATCGCTTCATCCATTCATAGGCTTCTGCATTGAAAAGATTTCCAATCTTTGCCTCCTCCAGATTGAAATCCAGTTCCGCATCGGTTTTGATGGCAGCCAGTTTCTTGCTGAGCACAGCCAGATCAAAATTGGATTCCAGTGCATTGCGGGCACGGGTGGGTTTGACTTCACTGATGTGTTCCTTCAGATTTTCAATAGAATGAAATTCTGCAATCAATTTGGAAGCAGTTTTTTCCCCAATGCCGGGCACACCGGGAATATTATCCGACGAATCTCCCATGAGGGCTTTCACATCAATAAATTCCAGAGGTGTAACCTGATACAGGGCCATGACATCCTCTGTATGGTAGTTTTCGATTTCCGTACCGCCTTTTTTTGTTTTTGGAATCCGGATGCAGATCCGATCCGATGCAATCTGAAGCAGATCCCGGTCACCGGATACCAGCGACACTTCCATTCCCTGTGCTTCACATTTCCTGGCCAGGGTTCCCAGAATATCGTCTGCCTCCAGCCCTGCCTGCTCCACTGTCCGGATTCCCATTGCATGAAGAACATCCTTCAGTACAGGAACCTGTTCGTGCAGTTCCTGAGGCATGGGTTTCCGCGTTCCTTTATACCCATCAAACATCTGATGACGGAATGTAGGTGCCTTTACATCAAAAGCCACCGTCAGATAATCCGGCTTCTCCTCATCCAGAATTTTAAACATAATGTTCAGGAATCCATATACACCATTTGTATGAAGTCCCTGTGAATTCGTCAGAGGAGGCACTCCATAAAAAGCACGATTTATGATACTGTGCCCGTCAATTAATACAATTTTGCTCATCATTCTCTCCATCTATTTCATATAATCATATCTGGTATCATCATTTTGCTGAATGAGTGTTTGTTACCGCTCAGATGAAACGTATCCAATACAGAATCTGCAGAAACAAAGTGATGATCACAGCCCATCCCGCAGCAGTGGTCAATGCGGTTTTCACCATTCGATACCGGTTATAATACAGGATTCTCTGCTTTGCATTATCCAGCGCCCTCTGAATACTTTCCTCCGGCTCCACATAGACAAAATCCACATTGTCATCCAGAGCATCCAATGCCATCCGAAGATTCAGAACAACAGACAGTTCTTCCCTGCAGGACGGACAATTCCGGATATGATGAATCAGCTCTTCTTCTCTTTCAATGGGGAATGTACCCTCTGCAAAGTCTACGATTCCTCTGCAGACTTCTCTGCATGTCATCTTTTTCATAATCCTGACTTCCTTTTCTGCCAGATGGCGTCAATTTTATTTGACGCTGCCACCATCTTATCTTGCAACAATATCTAATTTACCGTATAAACTCAGCATAGTCAAGGCTGAGCCAACACTCCTTGCTTTTTGCATTCAATCTGAGAAACAAAAAAAGATCCGAATAATATCATCCGAATCTTTCATGATTTGAGTACGTCTGTGTTCGAGTAAATCTAATGACCTGCCGGTGGTGGGACTCGAACCCACACGCCCTTGCGGACAACAGATTTTGAGTCTGTCTCGTCTGCCAATTCCGACACACCGGCATCAACGCAAATTATAATAGCACATTTTTCTGCCATTGGCAAGTTCTTTTTATTTCTGCGCCTCAATTTTTGCCGCAAGCTCTTCCAGATATTCCCAGCGGTCCATTTTCTCCAGAAGTTCTGCTTCCAGAGTTTCCTTTTCTTCCATCAGCTTATTCAAAGCCGAATAGTCCGATGCTTTTTTGGCCATTTCTTCTTCGATCGCAGCAAGGCGGTCTTCTATTCCGGCAATATCCTCTTCTATGGTTTCGTATTCCTTTGCTTCCTTATAGCTGAAACGGATTTTCACTGCATGGGTCCGTCCGTCGGCCTGTCTGCCGGCAGGTTTCTGATTTTCCAAAGAAACGGATTCGGAAGCACTGACCGGGGACGATGCTTTTCCCATAGAGTCATCTGCTGCTTCCTGTCTTGCACGAATTGTCTGCTCATAATCCGTATAACCGCCTTCATACTGAACCAGTCTGCCATTTTCTTCAAAGGCAAAAATCCGTCTGGTCACACGATCCAGAAAATAGCGGTCATGGGATACGGCTATCACGATGCCGTCAAAGGAATCCAGATAATCTTCCAGTATGGTCATGGTCTGAATATCCAGATCGTTTGTCGGTTCGTCCAGAATCAGAACATTGGGCGCCTGCATCAGAATCCGCAGAAGATACAATCTCCGTTTTTCACCGCCGGATAATTTTTCAATCCGGGTATAATGCACGTGTCTGGGAAACAGGAATCGTTCCAGCATCTGAGAGGCGGTGATCACGCCTTCCGGTGTTTTCACATATTCTGCCTGATCTCTGATATATTCGATCATTCGCTGGGAATCATCCATGAATTCATTTTCCTGACTGAAATAACCGATTTTAATGGTCTGACCGATGGTGATGGTTCCTCGATCCGGCTGAACCAGACCCATGATCATCTTCATCAGAGTGGACTTTCCGCATCCGTTGTGACCAATGATACCGATTCTGTCATTTTTCAGGAAAATATAGCTGAAATCCTCTATCAGTTTTTTTTCACCGTAAGATTTGGACAGATGCTCCAGTTCAATGGTTGTTCTTCCCATGCGGCTGGATGCAGAGGTAAACTGTACTTTTTTGTCCCCGATTTCCGGTGCTTTCTGATCCCGCAGTTCTTCATATCTGGCAATATGCGCTTTCTGTTTGGTGGATCTGGCCCTTGCACCGCGCATCATCCACTGAATTTCCACCCGGAGAATGCTCTGCCGTTTTCGCTCAGTGGCTTCCATCATGGCTTCTCTTTCTTCCTTCAGCTTCAGAAAACCAAGATAATTGGTACTGTATGAGTAAAGCTTTCCTTTGTCAATTTCCACAATCCGGTTGGTGACAGAATCCAGAAAATAACGATCATGGGTAACCATCAGTAGTGCTCCGCGAAATCCTTTCAGAAATTCTTCCAGCCACCCTGCCATCTCACTGTCCAGGTGGTTGGTGGGTTCATCCAGAATCAGCAGATCTGCTTCGGAAAGAAGCACAGCAGCCAGTGCCAGACGCTTTCTCTGTCCGCCGGATAATTCCTGTACCGGTGCATCATGATCCGGTATGGAAAAACGGTTCAGCATGGCTCTGGCATCCGCTTCCATGGAAAACCGGGTCATCTCATCTGTAATTTCATTCCTTGACATGACATAAGAAAGAACCGTCTCTCCTTCTGCAAACTCCGGATTCTGGGGCAGATATCTGATTTTCAGATTCCGGTTGCCGATCACAGTTCCTTCATCTGGCTCTTCCACCCCCGCAGCAATCCGCAGCAAGGTGGACTTGCCGGTGCCATTGATGCCGATGATACCGATTTTTTCACCGGAATTAATCGAAAATGATGTATCTTCAAACAACATCCGCTCCGTATAATACTTCGTCAGATGTTCCATTGTCATTAAATTCATGCTGTATCCCTTCCCTGTCAATCATCAGCCTTCTGGCGTTCTGCAATCTCCCGCAGAGTAGCTGCATAAGGAATAATCACCTGTGCACGCTCCGCAGCCCGGCTGATATCTTCTTCCTGTGAAAGCAGACAGGCGGTCTGACAGAAATGCGGCAGATTCAGCATCATCTCATCCACAACCGTCTGTACATAGCCGATTTTCACAAAAAGAGCCTGACTGAACTGTTCCGCCGCCGGATGAATCTGCTGCCCGTTTTTCACTTCATCCGAACAGGCAGACAGATCAACCGGATTTATCAGATATTCTCTGAGTACTTTATCCGTCAGATCTTCCATATTAATATGAACTCCGGAACGTTTTTTCACAAAACGACTAATAAAAGACATGACCATCCTTCCCCTCTGCTTTCGTATTAATCGAGGGTATTATATCAGATTCTGCGTTTATAATCCAGTCTGATTTTATCGGCCAGCACGGGAGTTTGACAGTTAAATAATGAAAAAATACTTTGCAGGTCTTATAAA
>JBJELP010000118.1:0-12390 GCA_051879215.1 Lachnospiraceae bacterium | reverse complement strand
GCATCTTTTTTCTGAAGAATCTGAAGGGACTGCTGCAATTCCATAATGGACTTTCTTTGCTCTTCGTTGTGTGTTTGCACATCCTTTAACTGGTTCTGAAGCCCTTCCAGTTCAATCTGACAGGAATCCAGAAGAGTAGCCTTTTTCTCAGCGGCGGAAAGCGCAGTGGAAAGGGAAGCAATGGCCTGCTGAGCGGCTGCGCTGCCTGCCGCTGTTTCATCCAGCTGTTTCTGAAGGGCAGCAGATGTATCTTTTTGAATTTCCAGCTTTCTTTTCAGTTCATCAATGGTTTCCTGTGCATTGGAATCCTTCCGGATCTGCTCCCGCTGAAGTTTCAGAACTTCATCCTTTAACTTCTCGATTTCCAGATTCCGATCATTCAATTCTCTGCGAAAATCCTCTCTTGCCAGTTCTCGCGCATTCTGACAGTTATGGAGCAGTGCGGAAAACTGACTTCTGACGGCATTCAGGTATTCATCCAGTTCATCCAGCTTCACCGCCTGTGTACCAAGGCCGTTTCGTTCCTCCTGCCGATCAAATGAAGCCAGCAAAAATGAAATGGTATCATCCATACTTCGGCCATCGGATAACGTCTGAAGCCGACCGTAATTTTCTTCACTCATACGCAGGGAACGAGGTTTTATTTCTGACATAATATGATCCTCCTGTATCGATCTGGATAGAAAAAGCCCTTCTATGCAGACGGAAACCGCCGCAAAGGCCTGTTTCATATGTTTAATCGAATAATATTTGCTTCACAAACCGAAGCATTTTCAAAGTCGCCGCAAAAACTGATTTGAAAATGCTTCTAATGTGTTACATACAATTACTATAATTACTTATGTAATACATTTTAAACAGATAAGATATCCATGTCAAGAAAAAACAGTTGATCGAATTACAAAAAGTTCGTATAATACATATTATACGAACTTTTAAAAGGGATTTTACCGAAAAAAGAGAAGAAAAAGCCTGTAATCGGAAGTATTACACAGCAGTAAGAGTCAGAAAAGAATGAAAACAGAAAAAAACAGAAAGCAGGAGAGTACCATGGCAAACAAGAAAACCATTGCTGTAACACAAGAGGAATATGAATTGCTGATCCGAACCATATCGGAAGGATTTGAAATAAAATCGAAAGTAAAAGATGAAGATGATCAGGAAAGAGAATCCCAAAAGGACAACCGGTTCCGATACAGGCCCAATCCGCGGCTTGCAGCAATTCTCATTCTGGAAGCCAACCTGGGCCTGCGTATCGGTGATATTCTGAACCTGCATCTTAAGGATATTATTAAGGACGGAGCACGCTACCGTCTGGATATCCGGGAGCAGAAGACCGGAAAAGTACGAACCTTTACGGTACCGGATGAAATCTATGCTTATATTCACAGATATGCAGAAGAAAACCATATCGATGCAGGAGAGAAGCTGTTTCCCATTACGGTTCGTGCCGTGCAGAAACAGCTGAAACTGGCTGCGGATTATCTTGGATTAACCGGAATCAGCACCCACAGCTTCCGCAAATACTTCGCCACATCCATTTACCTGGATAATGGTTACAATATCGAGCTGGTACGTACCCTGCTGCAGCACAGCAGCTCTGCCATCACCCAGAAGTATATCGGCATTCAGCAGAAGGATGTGGAACTGGCACTGCAGAAGCACGTAAAACTTCCGGGAACAGATAATATTACAACTCCCTGAACCAGAAATAATAAAATTGACGGTGAGTCGGACTGACTTGTATTACTTCCTTTTTCACGGGAAATCATATATAATGTTGTTACCAGAAAACAGGAGGTATTAAGATGTGGACATGTCCCAAATGTGGAAGAGAATTTAAAAAGAATGAGCAGAGTCATTATTGCGGAGAAAAACCGAAAACCATTGATGAATACATTCAGGCACAGGATGAGGATAAGCAGGAGGATCTGCAGTATCTCCGTCAGATTCTTCGAGATGCGCTGCCTGAAGCAGAGGAACGGATCTCCTGGAGTATGCCGACTTTTTGGAAGAAACACAATATTCTCCATTTTGCAGCTTCCAAAAATCATATCGGATTTTATCCCGGTCCTGCCGCCGTCGAACAGTTTGCAGAAGAACTGAAGGACTATAAAACCAACAAAGGAACCATCCGTATTCCCTACGGGAAAATTGATGCTGCGCTGATTGAAAAAATTGCAAAATGGTGTCTGGAAACCGATCATCATGCATAGCAGGCCAATGAAAAGACCGAAGATTGGTGTAAAGCACATCAGGTGAAACAGAAGGGACCATGGCGGTTTCTTATAGAAAGGATTGCCATGCTTAGAAAGGATTGCCACGCTGAATTCCCTGTGGTATACTGATTTTTGTGAAAAATCATCATACAAATCCCACAGGAGGATAACATATGCTTTTGAAATTACAGAACGGTACAGATGTGAGAGGGATTGCTGCAGAAGGAATCCCCGGTGATGCAGTAAATTTTGTTCCGGCGGATGCTAACCGGATTGCACAGGCTTTTGTAAAATGGCTGTCAGATAAATCCGGAATTGCTGCAGCAGATCTGAAGATTGCAGTGGGTCATGATTCCCGTATTACGGCAGAAGCACTGAAAGAAGCAATTCTGAAAGGTCTGACTGCACAGGGGGCAAAGGCCATTGACTGTCATCTCGCGTCAACCCCTTCCATGTTCATGTCAACGGTTTATGAAGAGTTTAAATATAATGGATCCATTATGATCACCGCAAGTCACCTTCCTTTCAACCGCAACGGTATGAAGTTTTTTGATCCGGAAGGCGGCCTGGAACATGATGATATTACAGATATCCTGACCATTGCAGAGGAACTGTCTGTTCAGGATGCAGATATTTCCGCACTGGAAGAAGTGGATCTGATTTCCAGCTACAGCGCACATCTTTGTGATAAGATCCGTGTGGGTGCAGCGGATCCCGATCATTACGATCAGCCTCTGAAGGGCTTGAAGATTGTTGTTGATGCAGGAAATGGTGCCGGCGGATTTTTTGTGGAGAAGGTTCTGAAACCTCTGGGTGCCGATACCACCGGAAGCCAGTTTTTGGATCCGGACGGCATGTTCCCCAATCACATTCCCAATCCGGAGAACAAACAGGCCATGGCTGCCATCAAGAAAGCGGTACTGGACAATCAGGCGGATCTGGGTATTATCTTTGATACGGATGTGGACCGTATGTCTGCTGTACTTCCCGATGGTTCTGAAATCAACAGAGACGCCATCATCGCCATGATGGCTGCCATTCTGGCAGATGAATATCCCGGCGGTTCCATTGTTACCGACTCTGTAACATCTGACCGACTGCAGGATTTCCTGGAAAACCACCTGGGCATGAAGCAGCATCGTTTCAAACGCGGTTATAAAAATGTAATCAACGAATGCAAACGTCTGAACGAAGCCGGCATTGTTTCTCCCCTTGCCATTGAAACCTCCGGCCACGGTGCGCTGAAGGAGAATTATTATCTGGATGATGGTGCCTATATGGCTGTTAAGCTGCTGATTTCCGCTGCAAAGGCCAATCGCTCCGGTAAACAGATTGCAAGTTATGTGGAAGCATTGAAGCCCGGTTTTGAAGAAGCGGAATATCGTCTGAAATTATCCGGCGAAGATTTCGGCGTATACGGAAAGCAGGTATTAAAGGAATTTGAAGAAAGAGCCATTGCAAAGGGACTGCAGGTTGCTCCCAATTCCTATGAAGGTGTCCGCATCAGCTTCCGTTCCGAAGAAATTCAGGGATGGCTGCTGCTTCGTATGTCACTTCATGAACCGCTGATGCCCATGAATCTGGAAGGCGTCCGTGAAGGCGATTGTGAGCGCATGAAGGAGGTTGCCAGAGAACTGCTGGAAGGATTTGACCGGGTAGATCTCTCCCTGCTGCAGTAACAGACAACTTGCAGACTGTACTGTCGACATCAGATCTCCATAAGTATTGAATTGAATGTAATAAAAAAGCAGATGTCCGCAATCCATATTATTCGGATCAGACGGAACATCTGCTTTTTCTTTATGTATCATATCGCAAAGTAATGTGACTTCAGATCGCTGCTTATCTCATATCTTTCAGGAATGCCTTGTATCCGCGCACGCCTTCATAAATATCTGCCTGGCTGGATACTTCCATGGGTGAATGCATGCTGAGAACAGCCAGACCGCTGTCGATAACTTCCATACCGAAATTAGCCATAATCCAGGCAATGGTTCCGCCGCCGCCCACATCAACACGTCCCAGTTCTGCTGTCTGGAAACGGATTCCGTTGTCGTCCATCACCTTACGAAGTTTTGCGATGTACTCTGCATTGGCATCGTTGGAACCGCTCTTGCCTCTGGAACCGGTAAATTTGTTGAATACCAGACCATTTCCAAGGAAAGCAGCATTTTTCTTTTCAAATGCTTCTCCGTAAAGGGGATCAAAGCCGGCACTTACGTCAGAAGAGAGCATTTTGGAATTCTGAAGAGTTCTTCTGAGGGCGAGGGGACTGGTGTAACCGCATAATTCCAATAATTCTGCGGTCATGTTTTCGAAAAATGCAGACTGCATACCGCTGGCACCCACGCTGCCGATTTCTTCTTTGTCCACCAGCAGGCAGCAGCAGGTTCTTTCCGGAACCTCTTCCAGTTCCAGCATAGCCATCAGAGAGGTAAATGCACAGATACGGTCATCCTGGCCATAAGCCAGCAGCATGCTGCGGTCAAAGCCCAGATCCCTTGCCTTTTCTGCGGGAACCAGTTCCAGTTCAGCGGAAAGGAAATCATCTTCTTCCACACCGTACTGATCCATCAAAATCTTCAGCACATTTTCTTTCACAGCATCTTTTTCTGTATCATTTAACGGAATACTGCCAACCAGCAGATCCAGCTTTTCTCCTTCCACTACGGTGGCAGCTGTTTTCTGCATCTGGTCGCCGGCCAGGTGGATCAGAAGATCAGTTACGGTAAATACGGGATCCTCTGCTTTTTCGCCAATCACAACATCGATCACACTGCCGTCTTTCTTCGCAATCACACCGTGGATCGCCAGCGGAATGGTCACCCACTGGTATTTTTTGATACCGCCGTAGTAATGGGTATCCAGATAAGCAAAACCGCTGTCTTCATATAAAGGATTCTGCTTGATATCAATTCTGGGTGAATCGATGTGAGCCCCCAGAATGTTCATGCCTTCCTCCAACGGTGCTTTACCGATATGGTACAGGACCATGGATTTTTCGTTGTAATGCGCGTAAACTTTATCTCCGGCACTCAGCTTTCTGCCGCTGCGGATGCAGTCAGCAAGATTGACATATCCGGCTTTTTCTGCCATGGCAACGGAAGTTCTGACACATTCTCTTTCTGTTTTTCCGTTATCCAGACAGAATTTATAAGTTGCGTTAACCTGTTTCATCTGTTCCATCTGTTCGGGAGTATACAGTTCCCATAATGTCTTTTTCTCCATATATATGTATATCCTTTCTGCTATGTTTTTTCCGGCAACAGGATGAGAAAAACATCCTGTTATTCAGGTAATTGGTTTGTTTTTCACAAACGCGAATTAAATTATATCATAAAAATGTTAAAAACGCTACATAATTTCATTTCCAAAAAACCAATATTCGGCAATTCTTTTGATGCAGAATCCGGAAAATGTGCTATACTGATTACGGTTTGACAAAAGCAGTTTTCTGTTGATATAGGATAAATACCATAGAAAGAAGGAAATAGGAATGAATAAACTCGGGAGAAATGATGCCTGCTGGTGCGGCAGCGGTATCAAATATAAAAAATGCCACAGTGCTTTTGATGACAGACTGTATGCCATGGCAAAGAACGGAGCAAAGGTACCCGGACGGAAACTGATCAAAACACCGGCGCAGATAGAGGCCATAAAAGAAAGTGCCAAAGTGAATATTGCGGTTCTGGATTATGTGGCCGATCATATCGAAGCAGGTGTTTCCACAGAAGAAATTGATCGCTGGGTTTATGAGCAGACGGTAAAATACCATGCCATTCCGGCACCGTTAAACTATGAAGGATTTCCGAAAAGCGTCTGCACATCGGTGAATGATGTGGTGTGTCACGGTATTCCCTCTCCGGATGAAATCCTTCAGGATGGGGACATCATCAACGTGGACTGCTCCACCATTTTAAATGGCTATTTTTCAGATTCTTCCAGAATGTTCTGCATCGGCAATGTCCCGGAGGAAAAGAAACGTCTGGTTGAAAAAACAAAGGAAGCCGTTTATCTTGGACTGGAACAGGTAAAACCCTGGGGATTCCTTGGTGACATGGGACAGACCATCCATGATTTTGCCCGTGAAAACGGTTACTCTGTTGTACAGCAGATCGGCGGACACGGAATCGGACTGGAATTTCATGAAGATCCCTGGGTAAGTTTTGTATCGGAACGCGGTCATGAAATGGTAATGGCACCGGGTATGATCTTCACCATTGAGCCAATGATCAACATGGGAACCGATGAGATTTTCCAGGATTCCGATAATGGCTGGACCATTTATACGGAGGATGGTATGCCTTCTGCCCAGTGGGAGATTCAGGTACTGGTAACGGAAACCGGTCATGAAATCATCTGTTACTGATCTGTTTCCAGAAAATTACCCCTGGAAGACGATTTTGAGAGGTCAAAGTCTTTTGACCACAACATGATACAATACAGAAAAGTCTCGATTTAAAGTAGGATTGGAGTGTATACAGACCAATGAGTATAAAGAAAATTGTTTTTCACAACATGCAGATCGGGTTGGAGGATATCATGGAACAGTTTGATTCCTCCGGAAAAGAAATGTATGAGGACATTGTAGAAGAACTGATGGAGGACGCATCGGACCGGATCGACCCTGTGGGATTCTGGACAGAAGTCCGCGTCAGTCATATTTCCGATGAACAGGTTAAACTGGATGAAGAAGTATTTTCCAGCCGATATCTGGCAGAACATTTAAATGGAGTGGAAAAAGCATATGCCTTTGTCGTTTCCATCGGAGATAAACTATGGAAACATCGAACCAGTATGTCGGATGCATTGGAACAGTATCTGTTTGATGCAATCATGAAAACCTGCCTTGACAGAGCCTTTGAAGAAACAGCAACGGAAATTGTTCTGCAGCTGCCTGACAAGACCGGATATTATATGGATAATCCCGGTCATTTGTCAGGAGATGGAAATGGATGGAAACTGGAAGACCAGAAGCGTTTCCTGTCCCTGCTGGCAGATCAGGCACAGGATTCCGATGCATCCTGTCTGCGAATCGATCACAGAGACCATTTTGAAACTTCCTACAGCCTGTCCGGTATTATTTATGCCAAAGGCATTGAACCGGCAAACTGTACACTGTGTCCGAAACCGGAATGCTCCCATCGAAAAGCAGATTTTGACGGAAAGGCTTTGATCAGACGGCTTCACAGAAGCGCAGAAGCAGATCATTAAATTTGTCCGACAGATACTCCGGCAATGTTTCCGGGTGCAGAAGCCCGGAAATGGCAGGGTGTGTCAGCCGGATATGATGCAGTCTCCGGACCTCCGGTATATCCGCCAGCATCGGATCTCCGGCAATGGTCTGATATCGGCCGGAACGGAGCAACAGCAGCAGATCCTTTTCCGATTTCAGAGGAACATCCTGTTTTCGGGCAAGGGAAGTGTTCCATCCAAAAAAGGATGCCACATCAATTGAATCGTTGTCTTTTGAACAAATTCCCTGCTCCAGTGTATGGCGCAGGGAGTTTCCCATGATCTGGTCCATGACCAGCAGGATCCTGCGGGTTTCATTTCCGGATGATTTTACCCGTACAAAATGAGGAGACTCTATAACGGCATATTCCAGATTCTTCAGCATTTCCCGAAAACCAGCCTGTCCCATGGGGGCAGCTGCGGCATAAGGCATACCAAAGTAAAATTTCATGTATTCGGCAATTTCCAATCCTGCTGCGGAAACAGCCAGATTGACCTGAGCTTTTGCCAGACATTCCAGCTGTGACGGGTCTGTACCCATAAAAAGACATCCATTCACCGTCCAACCCGCTTCCTCCAGAGCGCTTCTCAGAGCTCGATCATTTCCGTTGTTTCCATAATCCAGAGGGGTCATTCCCAGAATATTAACGCTATGGGGAATGATTTGAGATCTGTCCGCTTTTTTCGTAAAACGCCGGATCAGTGCCTTTCCGGCAGCTGCAATTCCACAGTCGTAATACCCGAAGCCTGTGGTGGAAAAACCGAAGGTACAGATGCCGGTTCGGTCTTCTATTTCACAGGCGATTCCTTCCATATCCATACCGGTTATGGCAGGAACAGGCGTTCCAACAAGGGCAATCTGCGAAATGGGAAGTCCTTCTGCCATCTGAGAAACAGCATCGATTACTTTTTCATCATTTCCCAATATTGCATCCACGGTACGCAGCTGCGTACTGAAAACAGGTCGGACGTTTTCTTCCCATCGTGGTTCATCCCAGTATACATAATGGGCAGTACAGCAGTTTGCATCATTGATGGCAATCAGGCAGTTCATATCAAACAGGGCAGAACAAACACCTGTATAATCACTTGCAAAGGGCGGAAGATAAATGCACAATTTTGCCATGACTATTCCTTTCTGTCCGAACCGTTATCTGTTATCCGATCGTTCGTACCGGTTGTTTTTCTGCAGCATTTCCTGAGCAGCTGCATCAGTTTGCGAATGCCATAAAATCCGAAATAACCTTCATCATGCCAGACATCTGCTGTTTTTTCCGTTTTCAGCAGACGGGCAGCATCAATTCCGATGGCCAGGCATTCCGGATCGAACAGTGTATTCACGGTGTCATAGGCATCCTTCCGAAAAAGCTTAACATGAGGATACTGTATGGATATCCACTGCCTCATCTGTTCATCCGGTTCCATCATAACGGATTTGTAAAATACGTATCGAACCTGAAAACCGTATTTCAGCAGGGCTGCAGCTCCCTGGAATGGTTTCAGGAATGCACTGGCATCTATGGCAAGGGGCATGGAATCCAGATAATCCACCGTTTTCCGTATTTCCTGCCTGGTTTTCTGCATGTACCCGGAAAGATCCGGCTCCGGCTGCTCCAGAAGCGATGCGAGAGCCCGATACCCCTTTGCAACATCATCCACATCATATCCGGCAGAAAAATAATAATACGGAATATGCAGCGTTTCTGTCATATACCGGATCGTATCCTCGTTCACATGGCGTAACCCAACAGACAGACAGCTTTTTGCCATTGCCTGATAGTCTTCATAGGATTCACAATGAAAAATTTCCCGTACAGGACCGGCGTTCCATTGTTTCAACAGTTTAAATATTTCACATTCCGGATCGACGGAAACAAAATTCCCCAGAAAATTGACTCCACGGTCATGCACTTCAGCAGGCAGCAGGAATTGATACAGATTCCCCTTTTTCTTCATTCCACCCTTTTCCAGATTTTTTTCCAGAGAGACCGGATCAATATGTTCCAAGGCAAAACAGCAATCCGGGAACCGGATACGCAGTTCTGCAAGCAGTGCCTCTTCGTCAGTTCCCAGAAAATCATCAATACAGAAAACATCCAGAAGAAAAATATGCGGTGCCGGCTGCAGTACCGTCAGCAATTCTTCGATGGCATCTCCAATCATCTTTTCATAGTCACCGGAAATGACATCCGATTCCGTAATGAAAAGAAAAGATAGATTCCTTCGGTTTCCGTAGCGGGACGCATGAAGGGCATGACGCCTGGAACAGGCAGATGGACCGATAAACAGGGTATGACTTCCGGGAATATGAAGAACCGTATGAGGTTTTGCCGGTTTTGGCAGATAATAGGACAGCATATTAATGTTTCCTCCTGCATTCTTCCAGCACAGCCTGCGCCAGTTTCCGGTAGTTTGCAGCCATTTCCGACTGGGGAAATGCTTCAATTACCGTGGAATTCTGTTCCTCGGCGCTCTGCACCGTATCACACCGGGGGAGATCCGCTATGATTCGGGTTCCCATTTTTTCAGCAGCAGCCTGCACCAGTTCTGTTTCATTTTTTATATTGCGCCGGTTCAGAATCAGACCGCCAAGCCGTGCATAATTTCGCACCTTAAACTGATCAAGTGCTTTTACAATGTTGGAGGCTGCAAATAATGCCATTTTTTCACCGGATGTCACAATAAATACACGGTCTGCATATTTCCCTCGAAGAGGCATGGCAAAACCACCGCACACCACATCTCCCAGTACGTCGTACAGGACCACATCGGGCTGATATGTTTCATAAGCATGCAGCTCTTCCAGCTTTTCAAATGCCGTAATAATACCACGCCCGGCACATCCGATCCCGGGTGTGGGGCCTCCGGCTTCCACACAGAGAACACCGGACCTGCTTTCATGAACAATCTGTTCCAGTGTTACAGAATCCGGAGTTTCCCGGAGAATATCCAGAACCGTAGGTACCTCCCTTCCTTCCAGCAGCAGACTGGTGGAATCCGATTTCGGATCACAGCCAATCTGCATGACGCGAAGGCCTGACTGGGAAAGTGCCGCAGAAAGATTGGCAGCGGTGGTGGATTTTCCTATTCCGCCTTTGCCGTAAATAGCGATTTTCAGCATAATTTTTACCACCTGTCTGATTTTTCTGTGTTACTCCTGTATGGTTTGAATCAGTTCCGGACTTTTCAGCAGTTCAATTTCCACGGTATCACCTGCGGACAGTCCGGAGGTTTCTGCCGGAACATTGAGGAAGCCGTCTGTTGCAAGAAGAAGGCCCGGAACACCGCCTTTTCCCCAGGAAACAGGGGTTGCGATATAACCGCGTTCTGCAGAATACCGAAGAGCAACCCGTGCTACCAGTTCAAACCCGGGACGCTTTTTCACCGGCTGGTCCAGTGTCGCTGCAACAACAGGGTATTTGGGTGCCGGAAGGCCGTAGTAATGATTGACCAGTGCAGACAGGAACCAGTGTTCTGCCAGATAGGCTGCAACCACAGGACCGGGCACATTGATAACCGGTTTTCCATCGATGATGGATAAGGCAACCGGCCGTCCGGGAACCGCTCTGACACCATGGCGGAACAGACTGCTGCGGCGCTGCAGAAGGTTGGAGTTGAAATCCTCTTCTCCTCTGGAAGAACCGCCGTTGATCAGAACCATATCTGCCATAGATAACGCTTCATCCAGTGCATGCTCCAGCAGTGTCATATCATCTCGAACGATGGGCAGGCAGACCACCTGCGCTCCGCGCTGCGTGAGCAGTGCAGAAAGAAGAAGTCCGTTGGTTTCCACGTTTTGTCCTCTTGCAGGCTTTTGTCCAACAGGTACCAGCTCGTTGCCGGTAGGAATAAATGCAATTTTTATCTGACGGATAACCGGAATTTCAGCAATTCCTCCCATTGCCAGAGAAGCCATCAGTTCCGGTGTAATCTTTGTATGAGCAGGAATCAGAAGGGAACCGGATTTGACCAGATCACCTGCAGGATTCACCGTTTTTTCTTCCGGGTCAAAGGAAAAGCCATCTGCAAAACGAATTTTGTCACCTTCCAGAATGACATCTTCAATGGCAATTACCGTATCAAAAGCATCCGGAAAATCATCTCCGGTATCGGCCCGGACAAAATCCAGCCCTTTTACCCAGCCGGAAGTGTCCGGCAGTCCATTTTTGAAATCAGCAGACCGAACGGCTACTCCATCAAAACGGGAAGATCGAACAACCGGTAAGGTATTTTCGGAAAAAATATCCTCTGATGTTACCCGCCCCAGACTGTTTTTCAGGGAAACTACTTCCCGTTCGGGAACAATGTTCCAGTGATCCCGCATCAGAGAAAGTGCTTCCTGTCTGGTGACGCTGTTTTTCATGTCAAATTTCATATTGTTTTTCCTCCGTGTATGCTGTTCTATTGTATAAAAACAATGACGATAATTTCAAAATATCATAGAACACATTGTAAAACAAGAGGTTTTTATCTATTTTTACTCATTTTTATTCCGTTTAATATATTTTGTATTATTTTCTTTATGCACTATATTGACAAAACAATCAGAAAATGATAAAGTCTTAGCAAATAATAACAAAATAAATGATTATTTCCGAGCTCTGCATGCTAAAAGAATGGTTTGTGATCTCCATTTCTCATGCGTTTGTGGTTTCCATTTCTCATGCATCCAGAGCCTGAGTCTTTCCGATGATTTTCGGATGATTCACGGGGTTTTTGCCGGAAACGGCTGAGCCTTCTTTTTTGAAAAGGAAATGGATGACAGGTTTGCTGAGCAGACAAAAACAGGTGCAGTCTGGCTGTACCCGATTTCGGCAGACTTTATTTGTGTACAAATCCATACCTTTTCGGTATGGATTTTTTTATGGAATAATCTGTTTGAATTTGTATTTACAGAAAGGATTGCCATGGAACAAAAAGACCTCTTTGATTATTT
>JBJELP010000117.1:6504-12480 GCA_051879215.1 Lachnospiraceae bacterium | reverse complement strand
GAAACTAAGTATTGAATTTGCAGATGTAAGAAGACTGCCCGTTGCAGATTTAATGGAAAAAGCCATTAAAACAGCTAAAAAATCCGGTGCAGACGGTGCAAATGCTGCCCTGATTGTTGCATGTATGATGTATCTGGCCGGTTCTGCAGCTCAGGTCGGCATTCCTGCCGGAAACAGAAAACTCGGTGCGACTGCACGTATGCTGGCAGGTGTTGATCGAAGCGGTGTTGCAGCTATTCCCACCGCAAAAATGAATAATAAGATTTCTGCATTTCCTGCAGTTCAGGCCGTTTATCAGGCAATGGTAGAAGGACGCCTGTGCAGCATTAAGGGCAGCAATGTTCCTGTCAATGTGGGTGGCGGTCCTCTGTACGGCCACAGCGCCCTTGGTGAAGACAATGTATGGCCGGAAATGGCTGTAAATGGTGCCAGAATCGGTGTGGAAGCCATGTTAAAAGCATTTGACGGAGCAGCCATGGTTCCTCATCCTTTTACCGCAGCCGTTTTAGGTTCTGCACCCATTCTTGAAATCATCCATCCGGATGCAGAAGTACCGGAAGGCGAAGGCGTATACGGACGTACCACCTCTGTCTATCTGGTGGGCAAAGCTGCCGTAAAAGCTGCCGGCTTACCTGAAACACTGCACATGAAAGTGACCGGTGAAGAATACGAAACAGCAAAACTTGTTGGTGATGTGGCACTTATCTTAAAAGATATCGGTGCGCCTTCTGTTATCGGTATGATGGCATTTGACGAAATCTTTGCATGCTTCGAAGAAGGTATAGCCGGTTTCTCCGGCGGCCCTGTTAATGCTCCGCTGGGACATGTTGGTGGTTATGCAGTGGTTGCAATGAAAGCCCTGATTGCCAATAATGGTGACGTGGAGAAAACAATGGCTGAATTCGTTGCCGAAAAGAAACAGACTTCATTCGATCCGGAAGTTGCATTATTAAGCATCAATACCATCTGCAGAAAAGCAAATACACTTTATGCCGGTCCTGTTACCAATCTGCTCATTGAAGCAACTGATCCGGCAAGAGCAAATGCAATTCACAGACGAGTACTTGCCTCCATGGATGCCTTGAACAACGGAAAAGAATTAAAGGATGTCGTTGCAGCAATGGACCAGGAAAAGATTGATACCGTATGCAAAAATGCCGGTACGATTTTTACCGGTATGATGGGTGCTCCCGTAAGTATCAAGGTCCGTAAAATTGCCGGTGCTGCCCGCCGTACCACAAAATTAGCTGCCAAATACTGGTCCTTTGACGCTGATATCGACATGGATGTAACCGTTGGTGATGAAACATTCGTCATGAATGGATTAGCACACGAAATTCTTCCCAAGCTCTGCCGCTGCGAAGCTTATGAAGAATTGAGAGGTGTCATGCCTCTGGCGGCTGCTGTCATGGACGAACTGGCATTAAATGCATGCTGCAATCTGAACATTGTAATCCCTGCCGCAACAGCAGCTGCAATGGGACTGATGGATGCCAAAGACGCTGCTGCTGAGGCAGAAGCTGCTGCATTCCTGTCACGCTCCATTCCCGGCGGAAAGATGCACGCAATCGCTGTAGCAAAAATCGCAAAGGCAATTGTTGATTATAAATAGCAATCTGGACTGACCACAAATCGGTTCGACATATTTTATTACATAATATCGGAATCCCATAAAATTACCTAAAAATATGTACCGTAAGGTACACAAAGAAACTCCCGCATAGAGTATGTCAGAATTCTATGCGGGAGTTTCTTTTACGCATTCATTTCCGCGTTAATCAGATCTTCAGAATCCGCCATTGCCTGAAGTGTCATGGACAAAAGTTTCTCCAGTTCCCATCCAAGCTGCTTCGCTCCGCGGTCAATGCCATCTTAAACCACAACCTCTACTATGGTTTTTCCGCGATATACAATTTCCTGAATACCGCATTTCTTCTTTTTATTGAAATTAAAACTCAGTAAATAACCTTTATCTTTATGATAAAAGTTCAGATATTCAAATAACTGCTCCTGACCTCTGCGGTTATACTCATCTCCACGCCAGATTTTCATTTCAATGATTATCTGCTCACCTTTATAGTCCACGATGACATCTGTACGTTTCATATCTCTGGTTCTGGCCTCTATATAGTAGTTTCCGGATCCATTTATAATCGGTTTAAGATACATCAGGAAAATTCTTCTTCCATTATCTTCTATGAACTTATCATCTGTATCTGCATATATTTCTTCATAATATTCCAGAAATTTCTTCATTACCAGATCCATCTGCAGCATCCCGCCTGCCAGGAATTGATTTTTCTCCATGGAAACGACTCTGTAGATCTCACTTCCTGTTTCCTCTTCCGACAAAAACAGATTATACAGTTTCATCTCAAATATACGATTGGCAATACAAACCAGACCATCTTTCTCCTTTAAAAAGCCAAACATAATCCCCAGTTGAATCAGGTAACTTTCACTTTCATAAGAATACCTTCGGCCCATAAAAAGAATATTCTGAATCATAGTTTTCAATTCCGGATAATCTGCCAGTTTTTTCACCATATCATCAAATAGAGTATTGGAAGCTTTCAGAAGCAGTTTAACTGCTTCCTGAAAACCTGCATCTGACCACACTTCATGTTTACCCTTAAAAGCTTTCAACTGAGATATCTGTTCATCCAGAAGCTGACACAGTTTTGATACCAGATAAGGATACCCCGATGTATACTCATAAATCTTCCGGCTCATTTCTTCGATATTCATACCGGTATTCCAGTCAGATTCGTATTCTTCTAACATGGATGCAATATCTTCTGAGCAGAAACTCATATCTACATTAAAATCTGCGGCAACATTCCACGGACTGTTATATCGATGTTCCTCACCCGACCGAATTTTCAGCTTCAGATTTTTAATGTCATGAACTCCTGCCAGAATGACGGACTGGAATGCCGGACGATCTGCTCTTTTGAGATATTTATTTCGCAGCATTCCCAGAAAATCCAGAAAAACCTTCTGTCCGCTGGCCTGATCTACTTCGTCAATCATAAGGATAACCGGTTTATCCTCTGTTCTGCATATATCGGAAATTATTTCTGAGAATTCCAGAAAGTCAATATCTCCTTCCTTTCCCCGGCTGATACTTCGCAATAATCGGGCAGATTCCGATGTAAGTCCTTCCGTTTCCCCATATTTCACCGCCGCATCCATCAGACGGCACAATCCGCGGCAAAATGTGAATTCATCCCTGTAAACAGTCTCACCAATGCCCTCAAGACTGATTGGAAATACAACATAATCCTGCTTTATTGCCTGTGTCAGGCTCCTCAAAACAGTCGTTTTTCCAAATTGTCTTGCACGGTTTATGACAAAATAATCTCCTGCATCAATCATCTCCCTGATTGATCGAAGTATTCTGGTAACATCCACCATATAGTGACGTTCAGGAATACAGACTCCGGTTGTATTGAAAATTTTATTCATACCTTGCCCCTTTCCGGAAATTCCCAATTATCTCGCTGACACTTTTATTCCCTTGCTTTACCATGCAGTTCTTTCTCTATGAATCAAATGACCAAAAAGAAATCAATTGTTTCTTTAAATAAAGAATAACATTTTTAGTTTCTCATGTCAAGCTTCTCGTTCCTTTAGTTCAGCATACAAAACCATGCACATACAAAAATCCCAAACTATTACATAAATTTTATTTATACCCACCTGCAGAAAAATATCCCCCCACCCAGCTTGTGAAGAGATTCCTTTCGGTTTATGATACAGACATAAAAAAACAGTACTGCACCTGCCATATGATTTCCTCGCTTCTCAATACTCCTTTCTCATATGGCTGAAACAGTCCTGACTGCTATTTACTTCATATGTCACAGGGGGAGCTGTCCATATCAACGCAATTTAAATTGGTTGGTATACAGCTCCTTTTCTCCTGTTTTTAAATATTACTACTATTATAATTCTTTTGTATTATCTATTGCCCGTTCACAGATTTCTTTTACGCATTTATTTCCGCGTTTATCAGATCTTCAGAATCTGCCATTGCCTGAAGTGTCATGGACAAAAGTTTCTCCAGTTCCCATCCAAGCTGCTTCGCTCCGCGGTCAATGACTTCCCTGGAACATCCTGCTGCAAACCCTTTACTCTTATACTTTTTCTTAAGGGATTTCAGTTCCATATCCTTCGTGCTTTTCGAAGGTCTCATCAGTGCCGCAGCCCAGATCAGGCCTGTCAGTTCATCAGCTGCAAAGAGGACTTTTTCCATCTCATGCTCCGGAGCCACGTCAATGGTTGTACCGCAGCCAACCGTAATGCCATAGCCATGGGACACCACACTGTGAATCATATCTTCTGATACCCCGCCTTCACGCAGTAATTCAGGGGCTTTCAGACAATGTTCATCGGGGTACAGTTCAAAATCAATATCGTGAAGCAAACCGACAATTCCCCAGTAATCCTCTTCTGCTCCATATCCCAATTCCCTCGCATACCATCTCATAACCGCTTCGACGGTCAGCGCATGCTGAATATGAAATGGATCTTTGTTGTACTTTTTAAGAAGTGCAAACGCTTCATCTCTTGAAATGCTTTCCATTTAAAAAAACTCCTTTGTTCATAAATTTCATAGAAATCATTATGTGGATTTCATGGATAAAATCTGTATAAGATATTGATACTACTATACTCCTGTTTTGAAATCATTTCCAGTAGATGAATTTATCCCTGTTTGAGAAAATCATGTATCTTCCCGTCCCTTTATTCTGATTCCAAATAGATGGATTGGATGACACAGCGGGAAAACTAACGAAAATATCCAAACAACTAATGCTGGTTTGTGATTTTCCGGATTTTAGTATATTGTAAAGGGCAATTTTGGATAAATCAATGACTATCCTGCTTCAAATATCCAAAATCCAGTTTCTCAGGAGCATTTACACGCAGGAAAATCAGGAATTCTTCAGAATATTGGATATCTGGTGACTTCATCCCGTTGTTTTGTCCAATCCACTGCCAATAAACAGTCAACAGACTGCAGACCGACGGTATGTTTGGATATTTTTGCACCATTCCTTCTTCTTTTAGCCATTTACCAGATCTGCGTGGATGCACACGGATTCGAATGTGAAAATGTTTGAAAAATGAAAAGTCCGTAAAATACTTCTTCACAGAGCACCTGATAAAGGGTACAATAGAACTGGTATCAATAACCTGCAAAGATAAAAACCCTTCCCGGAGTGGTAGGCCGGGAGCAGCATCCATGCTGTCAGTAACCCTCCCCCTCCGGGGTCGTCCCTTCTTTGTTCATACGAAAAATAAGGAGGGATTTCGTTATGGACAAAATGATCAGAAGACTGACCGTGTATTTTGAGGATCCGTTCTGGGTAGGTGTATTCGAGAAAATTGACGGCGGCAAGCTGTCGGTTTCAAAGGTTACCTTCGGAGCCGAGCCAAAGGATTACGAGGTTCATGAGTTTGTCGAAAGGCATTACTTTAAGTTGAAGTTCAGTCCACCTGTTGATGCTGCAGTAAAGAAAGAGGTAATCAATCCAAAAAGGAAGCTGCGTGAAGCCAGAAAACAATCACAGACTTCCGGAATCGGAACAAAATCTCAGCAGGCTTTAAAGCTGCAGCAGGAAGAAAACAAACTGGAACGTAAAGTTCTCAGCAAGGAAATGAAGGAAGCTGAGAAACAGCGGCAGTTTGATCTGAAACAGGAAAAACGAAAAAAGAAGCACAGAGGGCATTAACCCACTGTTCTTCGGAAACCGGCATTCTGTGGAGCAATCTGAAGAATGCCGTTTTTTACAGTGACTTCCGTTTTTTTACAGTGACTTTCCTGCTATTATGAAAGATATAAGAAAGATACTTAAAAATACAAAAACAGAGGTGAACTTATGAAGTTGTTGTTTAAACAAAGATTATTCTCGTGGTTTGACAGTTACGATATTTATGATGAAATGGGAAATGTTGCCTATGTTGTCA
>JBJELP010000117.1:0-6404 GCA_051879215.1 Lachnospiraceae bacterium | reverse complement strand
TGGTTTGACAGTTACGATATTTATGATGAAATGGGAAATGTTGCCTATGTTGTCAAAGGTCAGCTTTCCTGGGGCCATAAACTTGTGATCTACGATGCCGCCGGAAATGAAGTCGGTATGGTAGTTCAGAAAGTCCTGACATTCCTCCCGCAGTTTGAAATTTATGAGAACGGAAACTATGTCGGCTGCATCAGCAAGGAACTTTCTTTCTTCCATCCACGCTATGATATTGATTACAATGGCTGGTACATCGAAGGTTCCTTCTGGGAATGGGATTATACCATTATGGACCCGCAAAACTGTCTGGTAGCATCCATCAGCAAGGAACTGTTTCACATGACGGATACATACGTGATTGATATAGAGGATCCGCAAAACGCTCTGCATGCACTGATGTTTGTTCTGGCCATCGATGCAGAGAAATGTTCAAGGAATTAACAAAACAGGAGTGAAGAAAGCAAGCAGGATTAGCTTTTAGACTTTTGTAGGAAGTGGGAACTATTTCTTGAAAAAGTGGGAATTCCATTGTATACTATGAGCAGTACTGAATACCCATTCCATCCGGAGGTGAAATCATGAATTATTTAACATCTCTGCAGACTGCTCAAATGCTTGGAGTATCAAAAAGATATATTAATCAATTATGTTCCTCTCATCAGATTGCCGGCGCATATAATAACGGATACAGATGGATGATTCCGGAAGATTTCGTATATAAGAAAATGGGAACTGAAATGAGAACAACATCCTGCAATCGTACCTTTAACACAACCGGAGTTTGTGATCCCGAAAAACATTACATGGTTCCCCTTGACCGGAGACTGGCTGAAGTAAAAATTCTTGTTGATGAAGGAAAATATTTCACTATCAACCGTGCAAGGCAATTTGGTAAAACAACGCTGCTTCATGCCCTTACCAATTACCTGAACTCCGATTATTTTGTTGTCAGCATGGATTTTCAGATGCAGATGAGTAATGCCAAATTTAAAAGCGAGAACAGCTTCTCTCTTGCTTTTGCCAGAGCATTCGAGAGTTCATTTCGGCTGAATCCGAAGAGCAGACAGCCTGAGAATGCTGCAGCAATCAGGTCTTTTACCGAAAGTTACCGGACAGATACCGATCGTTTTGAACTGGTGGAACTGTTTCAGTCCCTGAGTATCCTTTGTTCAGAAATGTCTGAAAACCTTGTTTTGCTGATTGATGAAATAGATAGTGCCACAAATAATCAGGTATTTCTTGATTTTCTCGCACAACTGCGGGGATATTATATGAATCGCAACAGATTTGCTGCTTTTCAGTCGGTTGTCCTTGCCGGAGTATATGATATTAAAAATCTGAAAAGAAAACTGCGTCCGGAAGATGAACACAGGGATAACAGTCCCTGGAATATTGCCGCTGACTTCAATATCGATATGAGTTTTTCACCTGATCAGATTGAAATCATGCTGGAAAATTATGAGTCTGACTTCAAAACGGGTATGAATATAACCGCTGTCGCACAGGAAATCTACGAATATACAAACGGTTATCCCTATCTGGTATCAAGAATATGTCAGATTCTCGACCATCTGTATCAGAAAAATAATGATAAAAACGCATGGACCCATGCCGGTCTGTTAAGTTCCGTCAGGTCACTGGTTTCAGAAACAAATTCGCTGTTTGATGATATGGCCAAAAAAGTAAAAGATTATCCTGATCTCCATAATGTGCTTTATGATATTTTGTTCTGCGGCAGAAGTATACCTTATAATCCCGGCACAGAACTGATATCCATAGGAACTATGTTTGGATTTCTTAAGGATGATGCCGGTCAGGTCGCTGTCTCCAACCGTATTTTTGAAATCTGGTTTTATAACCTGTTCATTGCAGAAGAAGCAATCAACAGCAAAACCTATGACGCAGGGCAGCAGGGAAAGAATCAATTTATCAAACCTGACGGGCTGGATATTGAACTGATTTTAAAGAAATTTGTTCAACATTTTACAGAAGTCTATGGCAACAGTCCGGAATCTTTTATCGAAGAAAACGGAAGAAAACTTTTCCTTCTGTATATCAGACCTTTAATCAATGGCACAGGAAACTACTACATTGAATCTCGAACCAGAAGTATGGGAAGAACAGATCTGATCATTGATTATCTTGGAAAACAGTATATCATTGAAATGAAAATCTGGCATGGGGAAGAGTATAACACCCGCGGTGAAAAACAGCTTCTCGGTTATCTGGATGATTACCGGTTGAAAAAGGGCTATATGCTCAGCTTTAATTTTAACAAAAAGAAATGTCCGGGAGTAACAGAACTTCACTTTAAAAACTACACGATTGTAGAAGCTGTCGTATAATTCTGTCGTACAATCCGCCGGATGAAAAAATACCTGTTACCCGTTCATGCACGGTAATGCAATTTTCCTGAGATGGCAGTATTTTTCAAAAGTCTGTCGATCTCAGGAGAATCGGAAGAATGGACAGGATGGCTGTTGTCCTCAGATACAGAAAGTTCCTGGGCCTTTCGGTTGTCTTCCAAAACACAATCCAGTTTTTTTATAACAACATAACCAAAAACAAATATAGCTGCTACAGCTGCAAGTAAGAGAAAATCCTGCATCATTCCACCTCCATCAAATTCTGCATCATTCATAGATAACACATGATGTTTCAACCATTCTCCTTACGTATCCGTCGTCCAGTCAAATTGGTGATTTTCGAAAATAACTGCGAATACCGGGTAATTATTAGTTACACGTTTTCCTATACAAAAAGCGTATAGCAGAACACATTAAATGGGGAAAAAAATATCGGAATTCGGATTAAAATCCTATTAAAATTGAAGTGCGAAAAAGGGACCGCACACTAAATTGAATTAGTGCGACAGCCCCATTTATACTCTACCGAAGCAGTTCCATCAGATTTTCTTTGTCAATGAGAATGCTGCTGATGCCTTCTCCTGAAAGAATATCTTCTGCCAGCTGTGCTTTGGTTTTCTGCAGATTTACGATCTGTTCTTCTATGGTTTTTTCTACAATGAGCTGATATACCGTGACGGTGTTGGTCTGGCCGATTCTGTGGGCACGGTCAGTTGCCTGATTCTGTGCGGCAAGATTCCACCATGGATCATAGTGGATGACGATATCTGCTGCAGTCAGGTTCAGACCGGTACCTCCGGCTTTCAGGCTGATGCAGAATACAGGTACATCATCGGTTTCAAAAGAGGTAACCATTTCCATACGCTTTTCTTTGGGCGTGCTGCCGTCAAGGCGATGATAACCGGTTTTATTTTCCTTCAATCCGGCACATAATTCATCCAGTACATTGGTAAACTGCGAGAACAGCAGTACTTTATGTCCGCCGTCAACGGCCTGTCGGATCAGTTCCAGAGCTGCCTCTTTTTTACAATTGGCTCCCCGGTAATCCTCCAGAAACAGCTCCGGACCGCAGCAGATCTGACGAAGTTTTGTCAGCTCTGCCAGTATCTCCAGTTTACTCTGATGAAACTCCTCATCGCTTTGTTTATCCAGATACAGACGCAGTCGTTCTGCATAGGCATCATAGATTTTCCGCTGTTCCTTCTCCATACAGATGGTGATGGTTTCTTCCAGTTTATCCGGCAGATCCTTTAATACATCTTTCTTCAGCCGCCGCAGAATAAAAGGATGAACCATTCTCCTGAGTCGGTTCATGGTTTCCTTATCCTGATTCTGCACAACCGGAGCCTCGTATTCTGCCCGGAAACGGGTATAACTGTACAGGAAGCCCGGCATCAGAAAATCAAAAATGCTCCACAGATCACTGAGCCGGTTTTCAATGGGTGTGCCGGTCAGTGCCGCCCGGAAGGAACTGTTTACAAGACGAACCGATTTGGCGGCCTGTGTATTCTGATTCTTGATAAACTGCGCTTCATCCACAATGTGGCAGTCAAAATGAATCTCTTCATATTCACTGATATCCCTTTTTAACAGGTCGTAGGAAGTAATGTAAACCGCCGGTTCATTTCTGTTTATGTTTCTGAGAATGTTTCTTCTCTCGGTGAGTGTTCCGGCAATGATGCAGCTGTTCAGAGCCGGTGCAAATACTTCGATTTCCCGTTTCCAGTTATAAATCAGCGATGCCGGTGCAGTAATCAGGGTCAGCGGTGTTTTCTTTTCCGCATGATTTTCCTTTTCTGCCAGAAGGAAGGCCAGTACCTGTATGGTTTTTCCCAGACCCATATCATCCGCCAGAATGCCTCCGAATCCATTGTCCTTCAGCATCCTGAGCCAGCGATATCCCGCGGCCTGATAAGGCCGCAAAATATCCTTCAGCGAATCGGGCACCTGATAATTCCGCATTTCCTCATTCCGTACGCGATCCAGAAGCTGCAGATAATTTTCACTTTCCTGAAAACAGATTTCATCCCGGTTTTTCAGGCTTTCTTCCAGATAAAGCGCACGATACAGCGGAACCTTCATTGCTTCCGGGTTCTTCTTCCCATAATTTCGGAATGTCTCTGCCAGCGTTTCCCAGGTATCTTCAAACTGATTGTCCATGACAACAAATTCACCGTTTTTCAACCTGGTAAAACGACGTTTTTTCCGATATCCGGAAAGAATCTCCATCATTTCTTCTTTATTCATGGTATTGGAGTGCAGAGACATCAGCAAATTCCCTGCATCCACCTGGATTCCCACCGTGATATCCCCGGCCTTTCGAACCCGGAGTTTTTTCAGCTGATCCGATATCAGGATTTCTCCCTGTTTTGCCAGCTGAGGAATCGTTTCCGTCAGAAAATCATACAACTGGTCTTCATCGCATTCCAGAAACAGTTCACCCGTACTATCATCATAGGAAGAGAAATAACCCCATATTGCTTCTGCTGCACGCTGTTCCTTCTCGAAATTTCGTGCTCTGGTACCTTTTTTCCGATCAAATACCGAATATTCACGTTCTGCAGATTCATACCATGCCATTATTTTACAGGAAATCCAGAATTCCTGCGGATAATCCAGATAGATTCGTATCTGCGGATTTTCCGGCAGATATGCTGTCATTTCAAATCCTTCTGCAATAATCTGATCCGCATTCAGATTCATATCCTGAAGTCCATGGCAGAAATCCGCTATATCCTGATCCTGCAGATACATTGTTTCCGCATTCTTTGAAAGATTTTCAAGTTTTTTATAATGTTTCCACTGATCGGCAGGGAGACGCATGATTTTTCCATTTTGCGCCAGATACATTCCTTCAATACCGCAGCCCAGAAGAATGACCGCAGGAATGGTTACCTGTGCCCCATACTCTTCTTTGACAAGGGAAATCGGAGCAGTTTTCTGTTCCAGCATGACACGGCATTTCTCATCGCCTTTCGAAGAGGAAACCAGTAATTCCTTTCCTTCCATCTGATTCATAAATGCATCCATATCACGTCCGCTCAGAAACATTTCCCTTAATTCATTTCCATAACCGCTGCGGAAAAAGCAGAACATCTCCTGTTCACTGTATTTTGCATTGATATAAATTTCCGACAGAAAATCCATAATCCGGGCCGATTCTGTTTCATAATGATCCCGGCCTGCCGGAATGGTATTGGTACTGGAAAAAGCATATTCCGCATTGCTTATATACGCATCCAGCAGACTGTTAATCTTTCGAATCACATAATGTCGCTTCGGCCCTGCTTTTATTTCCAGAGCCATACGTCCGTTACGCGGATGAAGGATGCATTCCACAGATATCGGAATATGCTGCTGTAAATGATTTTTTGCAGATTTACCGGCTGCATTCCTGCCGGAGCCATTTCTGATATTTCCTGTATTGCTTTTATTTCCTGTATTTCTTTTGTTTTCTGTTCCATTGCATCGGATTGCAGGCATCTCCATGGGACTTACCTGCCAGATTGGTCTGGCTGCTTTTTTCCGCTCCTGCTGATTCTGCTGCAGCATGACCTTTAATGCCGCATCCGTACGGCGGAGAATCCCCGGAAGAAACGGTGTCTGGATTCCGGTTTTTCGGATTAATTCCCGTTCTATCACCGTCCCTTTAAACGAATCAATACCGTCGCGTTTCATCAGATACTGTATCAGCAGTGTCTGAATATGTTCACATGTATAGCCATCATTTGCAAAATTCCTGCAGCTGCATTGCGTCTCAATCAGGTCTCCCCATTCTTCATCCAGAAGAATTTCCGTATGGATATGGTAAATATCTGTACTTTTTCTAATTTCTGAAGAAATGATCACCTGATTCTGCTGCCTCTGTATCTGCATGTGGAACGGCTCTGTCAGCACATTTTCCGCCCCATCCGTCAGCTCGGATAATCTAAAATCACGCAATGCATGCTTCAGCTTATATGTATCTTTCATGTATCTTTCCTTTTTCTATCGATTCTGTTTCTGAATATATCGCATTTCTTTTCTTGTAAAGCCGCCAAG
>JBJELP010000116.1:1460-12483 GCA_051879215.1 Lachnospiraceae bacterium | reverse complement strand
GTCATTAGTAGCATCAGCGATCTCAGCATTCTCATTCAGGATCGCAGTGTAAGTAACAACGATGTCGGTGTTACTGGTTATACTGTTCAGATATGATTCAGTAAAAGTGATCTCAAAGTCACAGGTTGCGTCTTTTCCATTACGATCTTTGCAGGCAACATCGAAAGCTACGGTGTAATCTGTGCCTTCTGTCAGAACCTTATCGCCAACTTTGACAACAATGCTATCCGTGTTCAGAGTCAGACCAGCTTCCATCTGGTCATGTAGCTTGTAGTTCTGCGCACCCTTCTTGGCATGAATGGTGGTCTGGAATTCTACAGTATCACCGATCTGGGCAGTGTTGCTGTCGCCCCAAGTATTTTTACTATCTTCTTTAACAACCTTGTCAATAGGCGGCACTTCGTTCTTTTCATACATTTCTACATTAGGATTAGTGGTATCTAGAGAACACAGAGTACCAAGGGTGGTGTCAACGAGGTAGTAGCCCAGCTTCAAATCTTTAAACTCAACAGTAGAATAATTTTCACCCTCTGCAGCAGCGGGTGCAGTATCAGTAGCATCTGCAGTCATCTTTGCAGCCTCAACCTGTGCCAGTTTTGCAAAAGCGGCAGGGTCAGCATTTTCAACCCAGGTCACATAACCCTGACCATCAAAACTTACATAGGAGGTCTGAGTGCGCAACCAAGTTTCCCATGCACTGTTTGCTTTGTAAGCATATGCACCAGAATCCTTATTATAACTTTCCAGGTACAGAATCTGATAAGCATTGTAGGTCTGTCCGGGTACAGCATTATTAATGGTAATCGAACCACCTGTCAGAGTACCTTCCTGAGCAGCAAACGTCGTTACGCTCATAGCGAAAACCATAACCAGGGCCAGTAAAAGACTGGCAATTTTTTTTGCATGTTTCATAATTTTTTTCCTTTCTTTTTAATTTTTGTAACGGTTCAGCAGAACACAATTTCAGGACAAATCAATGCGTTAAGCCTGCTTGTACGCTGCTGAATAGTTACTGATTTTTTATTCTTGTAACCAAGAGGGGGCGCATCAGAAACCATTAGCTGATTTCTTTCTGCGCTTGGTTTCTATATACAACAGGAGACTCGCTGCAATCATCAGCAGCAATCCTCCCATGGTATACAAAATTGTGCCGGGTCCGCCGGAGGCGGGGAGTTCAAAGTATGGTCGGTTGACGAAAGCAGCAGGTTTAGTTATCCCGTCCTCAATCTTACCTGATGCAATAATACCCTCTTTTCCATCAGCTATCGTATGATAGCCTTCCGTGGTCAATTCTGTCACCCGGTAAAAACTTCCCGCCGGGATGCCCTTTATAGTGGCAGTTTCATTTTGGTGCAAGGTGATGGTTCCGCCGTTTTTCACAGTACCATAGGTACCATCACTGCGCATATAACTGAAGGTTCGGTCCAGTCCAGATCCATTATCCTCTGATGTCAGAAGCTCTACCCTAAACTTGTATTCCTCACCACTGAAGTCTGCACCGCCGGTATCTTCCACCTGCTTACCGATTTGCAAACCACCAATGTCCTGACCTGTTGCCGCACTAGTAACAGAAGGAAGGGTAAAACTCATCCAGCAGGTGGAACCGGAGGCACCACGCTCTGTATAAAAGAACGAAAGTGTGTGCTGTCCTGAGGAACCATTGGGCAGATAATCCCGCAGGTTGACATATTCCCCAACGGAAGAATGAACACCGCCGATGTCGCAGATGAGTTTATCATCCAGGAACACCCACATATCATCGTCACCGAAGAAGAGATACTCCAGCGGTCCGAGATAATCCTCTGTCAGAGTAAATGACAGAGAAAAATTCATTCCAAAGAACCAGTTATGTGCTTGTCCGTCATCACTGATGGGAACATCCATACCATTATGGCTATCACCGACTTTGTTCTGTTCATCCCAAAAACCATTTACAAGAATATCACATTTATTTGTGCCATCATTAATAGCTCCCATTAGCGGATCCGTTTTATTGGTTGCTGAATCCATTGGCCAGAAGTTATTGGTGAAAATATGGGTATGCGTCGTACTGGAAGACGGTGAAGGATTGAAGAAGTATTCCAGATTGTCCCGGCTTCCCACAGAAGAATCAGCAGCGGTAAGGGTGTAGGTATCCCCTGTCTGAACAAACTGCAGACTTCCGTTTTTGTAGGAATACTTTCCGTTGGCGGTTCCTTCATTAAACAGGCGCGGGGCAGTTATCCACGGATCCCAAACCAGATTTCCATCTCCAGACAGCCCTGTCACAAGGCCAAAAGTACAACCTTTATATGAGTTGCTGTTATACGAGTTAATGTTATTTCCATCCCATTGGGCCAATCCCAGACCGGTCGCACAGTTTGCATTACCAAAAGCAAAGGTATCAGCTGCAGCACCTGCATCATGAGTTCCGTTAAACTTCCTCTCTCCATTTCCACTGGTTACATAGTTGTCGGAAAGGTTGATTCCTGTGATACCCGATCTCCAGGTGCCGTCAGGATTCTGCCCACTGGTAATATCGTAATCGTGGAAATAAGCCTGATTGGTATACGTCTGGTTGTTGACTTCATATCGCAGACGTATCACAGTGCTTTCCTTAAGCAGGATACAATAGGTTCCGTCTCTGCCCTGTTTTACCCCCTCCTGTTTTGGTGCTTTTTCCTCTGAAGCCAGATTGGTAAAAGTGATATTGGACCAGGTTTCCTGATTAACCTGATACCACCACCAATCATCATCATTGGTACTGTCCGGAGATTTTCCGTCTTTCAGCACCAACACTGCATCCAGTTTATAATTGGACTGTTCCCAAAGCTTGTCAAAATACTCCAACCCCGGATGCTGTGCAAAGTTGTAGGTTCCATCGGTATACATTTGCGTAAGCTGCTTTTCAGATTTCACTCTGTTCAACGACGTTTTATTTCCATGATTTTGATTTGTATTTTGTCCGATGTTTTCCAGTGTCAGCTTCCGCAAAGACTGAGTTGAGGTATTTTGGGGGAGCTTTCCACCGGATGTATCAATGACCTCCAAATTACCGCTGTCACCCATCACGTAATGATCAATATTCGCATAATACTGCACTGTAAACGTAGGGTCTGCCTTGGTTGCCACAACCTCCACCGGCTGGGTAATATTCTCAATCACAAAGGTGGTATATCCATCGCTTTGTGAGGATTCCACCTCCACCGGCTTCCCGTTCTTACCTGCACAAGACCAGAGAATACCGTCGGCATTCCGCACAGTTACCGTTGCCTCTCCACCGGGTTCAACAACTGTTACCATATTGCTGAGATCGCCATTGGAGTAAACTGTATGGGTATCATCCCGAACTGTCACAGACCAGAGGCTGTTCTTCGTGTTAATCGCACTTTCTGTAGCCTTAGAATATTCATTTGTAGTCTCTTTAGGCATATAGTAGCAGACAATATCGCCATTGCTCTCCAGTGTCAGGCCAATATTCCATGTACCGTCGGCATTCTGAGCAGAAACCGTATCGTTGTAAATCCGGTACTGCTGAACCATGTACCAATACCGGGCACCACCTGTGGAAGAATATACCTGCAGCTTACCTCCATTGGTCATATTTGCACCGCTCAAGTCAATAACCTGATCATCGGGGGCAAGTGCCGACCAGAAGGTTGTTCTGCCATCGGTACCGGTATCGACCTTCCATTTGGAGTTCGCATTGGTCGCAGAAGATAGTTTCAGCTGCGTGCCTTGAAGTGTTCCTGTTCCTTCTGTATATTCATAGACATTGACATGGAACGCACTGTTTCCAATAGGTGTAATAAATGAATACCCGTTTCCAGCATCCCGGACACGAAATACCTGTGCATCCGTGCCATTGCTGGTATACAACTGTACAACTTGTGCCTCTTGCAAATTACCTCCGTCAATATCCATACAGAAATCGGTTTTGGTGCTGCCGTTCGCATAGAATATCGTATAAATATCATTGTAACTGTAACCAAAGTGATATCCCGGATCCGTCTGGGCAGTATAGCCATAATCGCCAAGCATCTGTGCAGCCATCTCAGAAGTAATATAGGCCCTCTGGGAATCACCAAAATTTCCGGTATAGTAGTATGGTAGGGAACCCACCGTCTCCCATGCTCCATCAATCATGACTTTAAAGGTTACACTGTGGTTTCCCACATCTCCCTGTTTGGGCGAGACAGTAACCGTACTGGTAATATTATTAATGGTGATACTGCTGCCGTTGATTGTCGTAGTGTTGCCATTTTCATAAGCCACCAGCCACTCGGTTACACCGCTTGCAGTTGCGTCATATGTAAAGCTGCCGCCTGTTTTGACGATCTCAGAGGTGATCTGCACACCATTGGCATCATACACTTTAACGGTATAGAATCCATTTGCCGTTTTGTCTAAACTATCTGGAGATGCCACACCATTAATCTGCGTAGAATTATTTGGCAGATAATACAGATTGTATCCGGCATGGTCCGTATTTCTGGACAGAGGAAGGATTTTTGTTTTTTCGTTTGAATCTTCTGAAATGGTCACCTTAACCGTGTCCGTGTCCGAATAGACATTGGTGTTGCCTCCCGATTTCTGCTGGTAGGCGGTCACCCGAGAAGGATTGCTTTCATTTCCTTTAAAGCCGTACGGCTCCAGAATAGATACCGCCTGTTCCACAGTAATATAGTCCCTGTTGTAGTCTGTCCAGTCCTCAGATCCATCCCAGTTGTTGTACCATCCGGTTTTAGTGGAGCCCACACAGGTCCATGTCCCGTCGATACAGACGTAATAGTCCACCGGAAGGCTGTCCGGTCCGGCATCTGCGGGATTTGATTCGGTTACCACATCACCAACTACAGAAAAACTATCCTGTGTATGGGTGAAGCTGGTGGTGCCGTCTTCCTTTTGTTCAGTGACAACATCCAACAGTTCGGTTCCGTCTTCGGCGAAGTGAACCGCCTGACAGCTGGCATCCCCATTGGTTTTCACATCCTGGTCATAGGTGATGGTCACCTCCACCGGTCCCGCAGGTTCCACTTTTTCTCCATCCAGCAGGAACTGAATATCGAAGAACCGGGCAAATACCACCGGATCGGTGTTGCCTGACTTATCCATGGCTGTGGTGGTCTGACTCAGATAAGTCTGGTACTCCTCAGAGTCTGCAGGGATTTCCTCTACTTCCAGAGTGACGCCATCCGGCAGTGCTGCCTCAGAACCATAGGAGACTGTAACGGTGTAGTCCGAAGCCTTATAAATCAATTCCGTCTGCGTTTCCTGTGCCGATGAAATCGTTTCATTTTCAGCAGGAATATTGGTTTCTGCTGCGGTTTCGTCAGCAGTCGTTCCCTGTTCTCCTGAGGATGTCTCTGTTTCCTTTGTCCCTTCCTGACACGCTTCACTGTGGGTATGTTCCTCCATTTCGCATGTCAGTTCCCAGGTTCCATAGCACCTCGGATTATGGGTATGATTTTCATCTTCCGGAAGTGTACAGGTCAGTGTATCCGTGTCCACAGCTTCCTCCGCTGTCCGGAAGCAATCATCTGTGTGCTGATGCTCCAGAATCTGCAGCTTTCCGCAGATCAGATGCAGCCCTTCTTCATCTTCCATATAGCATCCAGGTTCTTCCTCGGATACGTAGGGCTGATGGGTATGTAGGGTGATTTCTTCTTTTCCACAGATCGGTTCCTGCTGTGTTTTTTCCACAGAAGGATTCTCCACCGATTCTGCAGTCTGGTCACCGTCTGTTGTTTCCGGCTGCATATAACAGCTTTCATTGTGCTGATGTTCTTCAATCTCGGTTAACGGACACCAGAGATTTCCATCTTCGTCATAGCAGTTTGAGTCGTGCCGGTGTACCACGAAATCCGCAGATCCGCAGATCAGATTTCCTTCCGTATCCCAACAGCTTTCTTCATGCTGATGGAGATTCAGGCTTTCAGCTGTGCATATCGGCTCCTTCCGGGTAATCGAAGTTACCTGTGTATAGCAGTTATCCGTGTGCGTATGCTCTGCTATCCCGCATGTTTTCTTTTCCATGGTTATGGCAGGGAGGATCAGTGCGTAAACCGTACAGAACACCACTACGCAGGCCAGACTGGTCACAACTTTATACCAGCGTCTCTTCCGCTGGTGTGCTTTGGTATATTTCTCTTCACCCTGCAGAGTATCTTGATTCATATGCCGTTCTCTCCCTTCCTATTTTAATGTTCCGAAATCCGACAGCGGCCAGACCCGGAATACAATGTTTCCTACAATCTGTTCCTCGGACACACAGCCCACACTGGTGTGACGGGAATCCACGGACGTTGACCGGTGATCTCCCATGCAGAAATACCGGTTGTCCGGCACCTGATAGGGCAATTCGATGTCACAGTCTCCGAATGCTTTTTCCGCCAGATAAGGCTCGTCCAGCAGCTCGCTGTCCACATATACATTTCCATCTTCATCGATATCCACCCACTGTCCGGGACCGGCAATGCAGCGTTTGACCAGAATCTTGTTTCCTATGTAGAACGCCACCAGATCGCCCGGTTCAAAATCGGATCCCTTGAGTGAAACAACGATGTCTCCTTCATTCAGCGTCGGGGTCATGGAAGAACCGTAGATCTGCAGTACGGGCATCCAGATGGTAGCCACCAGTACAGCCACCGCTGCCACGACCACCAGGGTATAAATGGTGCTTCTCAGAACACTTTGATATCGTCTTTTATATTTTTCCCTTTCCAGCTCTGCGGCCAGCTGTCCGGCAGTGGGCATGTCGGAAGGATCATATACTTTTTCTTTCATGAAGTACTGTCCTCCTCTGCCATGCAGCGTACATTTTCAAGATACTGCTGTACGGCTCTGTCCGCTGCTGCAAATACATCATTCAGCTGCAGCGCCGCCTCCGCAATGGATCCGGCCTTTTCTATCATAATTCTGCGGTCATGCAGCCTGGCTTCTGCCTGCTCCAGCTGCATTTTCAGTTTTTCGTTCTCCTCTTTCAGCATGAGCAGCATTTCCAGCAGTTCAGCCCGGCTCAAGCGCCGCAACTCTTTATCCGTCATCCGGCACCTCCAACCCTGTGCTCCACGACACAAACTTGCAAATATCATTACATAATTTCCATTATGTAGTGGCCCGGAGCAGAATGACACCAATTGAACAAATACTTCCCTTTTTCAGGGCGCACGAAACACATCCTCACACGCTTTTTCGAAAAAAAGAATCTGAGGGTGAAATTGTGATGTCTGTTTTCAAAAATTATGACGAATAATATCGACTTTTATTCTACTATTTACGTACTTTTCATGTATTTTACTTGCGCTCCTGCTGTTCTGGTGATATACTGTCATCTATTAAGATTGAAAACATTTATAGTATGTATTTATATTTGGAAACGTTTCACTACATAATGGAAATTATGTGGTGTTTTTTTATTGTCCTATGAGACCCAATCGTTCGATTTTCCTCCGGTGTTCGGTTCCGGTGGTCATGATATAGATTCTTGTGGTATCAATGCTGCTGTGTCCCAGTATATCTGCCAGCTTGGCGATGTCTTTCTCAATGCCGTAAAATGTCCGGGCAAACAGTTTCCGCAGATTATGGGGAAATACCTTGCTGGCCTTTACACCGGCTTTCTTACATAAAGATTTCATCTGTGCCCAGATATTGCTCCGGTTCAGCGGTTTTCCGTTTCTGGTTATAAAAATGGAACCGGAGCGGATTTTATTTTTTCTGGCATGATTCAGCAGCTGTTTTTTTAATTTTGCCGGAATGAATATGGTTCGGATCTTGTTTTTGCAGCTGACGGTAATTTCTCCGCACTGAACGGCTTCCACAGTAAAAAAACGCAGTTCCGAGACACGGATGCCGGTACCGCATATGGTTTTCAGCACCAGATGCAGCTGCGGCCGATCCTTTGCCGTCTCCAACAGACGGAAGTATTCTGCTTTCGTCAATTCTTTTTCCTCGGCACAGAAGGTCTGCCTCTGGGTCTTGACATTTTTTACTTTGCAGTCTGACCAGCCCAGAAAATCCAGAAGACTGTTGAGACTTGCCAGCATGGAATTGATGGAGCTGGCAGCATACCCTTTTTCCAGCAGAGTTTTCTTATAAGACATCATCCGTTCCTTGGTTACTGCCTGTCGATCTGAAAATAAATGAAAAGCACGGACATCCCGGAGATATTTCTCCACTGTGGCCGTGCTTTTTTCCTCCAGAACCAGATGTTCATGAAAGGCCTGAATTGTTTTTTCGGATATGATTCGTTCAGATATAATTTGTTCAGATGCGATTTGTTCTGTCATGTTGTTTCCCTCCTCGGTGCAAAACTTGGATTACAAGTCTTATTGTATCCAATCTCCCTGTTTTTTAACACCGGATACACCGGGGAATACAACAATATTTCGCAGCTTCCTGTTACCCATTCAATTAACGTAGGAAATCGTGATCGGACTTTCCTGCTCCGGATATGCCGGGACAAGAAATACCTTATCCAGTGTTTTCATCTTCACCGCATTCTGAACGATGACTGCAATCCCGGGCATGCAAAAGAAGGCATACTCTATGGCAGTCTGCGGCAGTTTTATTTCCCAGTCCAATACGATGAGAGCTTTTTCCAGACTGTCCTGTATTTCATGGACAGGTTGTCCGGAAAACTGCTGCTGCAAAAGGTCGATATCATTTTGATGCAGGTCAAGCAGCACCGGATTCCGGTTTACCAGAATGAGTCCCAGTGCCGACAGCAGCACCGGTTCGAAAAGATTCATCGGTATCTGCGGGTAATCCGGTGTCAGACCGCACAGCAGATCATGAATATCTTCTGCAGCAAAACATCTGCAAAATGCATTTTCTGCCTCAATACAGCGCAGGTACTGCTCAATAAACTCAATTCCGTTTAACTCCGGTCTGCCTGCCAGGACAGGATAATCAGCTGTGATATGAATCTCGTGTGCCGTGAACTGCGGGCGATACAGCTTGAAAAATCCGTTGATGCCGTCAACGATGGTGGAACGATAATATACATTCGGCGTATTCAGGAGATTGTCCGCAATCTGTTTCTGCAGACGGCGTGAAATGGCCATTTTGCTCCGCACCAGTTTTAAACCGCTTTCAAACAGAGATTTCAAAGGCTTCGTTTTTAATATCTCCACCGCCTGTTCCGGTGTCGGATACGTTTTTAACTGTACTCCCAGAACAAACATGACCGAGGCCATCATTTCCTGAGCCTTTTCCGTGGGAATGGAGCTGCTTTCTCCATGGCTCCATTGATCCGTCTGTTCGGCAAGAAGAGTCATCAATTCCAATTGCATTGCAGATATGTCCCGGTCCGTCAGAAGACCGCAGGATGCAGACTGCTCAATCAGGGACTGAAAATAATATTTCGGATGAATGGATTCTGCCGATATTTTGTGCAGAATATCAGGGGTTCTGTTTTTCCTTTTCATATTGCAGTCTCCTTCAGACGGAATGTTTTTATGGTTCCTCCGCAATGGATGTGTTCGGATAATTGCATGACTTCACCGGAAAGCAGTTCCAGGGAACCGTGGCAGCGGTTGTCAAAGGCCTGTTTCATAAATTCCATCAGGTCACGATCGGAAACCCTGTCCTCTGTGAGATTTTTCATCTCATAAAACAGGCTGATCAATTCATGCAGCGTATCCTCGTAATTTTCCTGTGAAAGATAGGGTGAATCACTAAATTCCATAATCAGCTTATCAACAATACCTGTGCCGAACTCAATACGTTTGTTTTCTTTCAGGGATGTGGTACGGGTTTGCGCCAGTGATAAAGCCTGATGTTCCGTCAGAATCAGGCCGTATTTTTCAGTGGCTTTATTGCATTGGAGAATCTGATCGGTCACCTGTCTTTCCGCCAGAGCAGCATCCATTGCAACAAGAGCAAAGCCTGTGTATCTGTTATCCGAATCGTTTTGTGTATCTTTCTTCATATCAGACCCTCACCTCCAGAATAGAATTTATCAGCTGCTGAAAGCCGTAATCCAGAAATTCATTTTCAGAAATGTTGAATTGCCTGCAGATGTAAGTTCCTTTTGTATCCGCCAGTGTCAGCAGAGCCGTAATACCTGACCACAGAATATAGACCGTCAGAAGGGGAACCACCTCTTTCCGCACAATCCCTTTCTCCTTTCCCTTTTCGATAAAGGATGCCAGAAGCCCATTGATTTCCTCACCAAGACACAGGATGTGTTTTACCGTATCTGAGATATCAGAAGGATTGGAATCATTGGTAACTTTTGAAGTGTGGGAAACATCGGAAGTATCAAAATTATTGAAAACACCTATATGGGACGTATCTGCGACTTTTATGGTATCTGCCGAGTGTGGATACTCCCTCTGATAGTTCCTCATGGCCATGCAGATTTCTCTGTATCCTTCCATGAAATCTCCCTGCCGATTTACCGCATTCTCAATATCCGTTTTCAATGCCAGCAGTCCCTTTTCCATGATGTGGTGCAGGATGTCTTCTTTGTTTTCATAATATGCGTAAATAGTACGGCGGCTGTATGCAGACGCCTTTGAAATGTCATCTATAGTTGTCTGTACGTAGCCTTTTTCAGAAAAGAGCTTCTCAGCCGCTTTCAGAATCTGTTCTCTGTGTAAGGCTGCAACTGCATCTTTTTTGTTTTCTCTTCCCATATTGCACCTCTATTCTATTTAGTATACTGTAAGTATACTAAATAGAGGAGGTATCGTCAATGGGTTGTCATTCAGAATATCTTTTCTTACAAAAAACAAGTTTTGTTCCGAAATGAGAACAGAGGTTGCATAACAGAGAATCGTTAATCAAAAAACAGAGCAGCTTTGCAAAATATATTTAATCCTGCAAAGTTACTCTGGCAATACAAAGCAATTATTTTTACATCCTCATTCTTTTCTCCAGCCATGCTCTCCATGATAAATCATCTGACGTGTCATACCGCCATCGATACAGATATTTTCCCCGGTAATAAAACCGGCTTTGTCCGAGCACAGGAACAGGATCATATTGGCAGCGGTATAACTTTCGGTCTGGGGCTGACTCATCCGATCTCTGGATGAGG
>JBJELP010000116.1:0-1360 GCA_051879215.1 Lachnospiraceae bacterium | reverse complement strand
TTGGCAGCGGTATAACTTTCGGTCTGGGGCTGACTCATCCGATCTCTGGATGAGGAAATATTGATAATACAGGAGCCCTCAGCAAAATAATCTTTAAACAGCTTCGTAAGATAAAAGGGCGCGGTTACCCCCACGGACATGGCATATGCAAATTCCTCATAGGTACATGTATCGATTCCTCTCATAAGCGGTATGGCATTGTTGATCAGATAATCCACATGTCCGTGTTTCTGAATCACATATGCTGCAAACTCTTCCAGAACATCTTTTCTGCAGATATTGCCCACATAGTGATCCCCATCTGCAATATCGATGACTTCCACAATTGCACCTTCTGCTTCAAAAGCTTCTTTTGTCGCTTTTCCAATGCCATGAGCGCCGCCTGTAATTACAACTACTTTATCCTTCATGAATCTTTCTCCCAAATGTCCTTTCTGTACCGGTTTTTCTTGCCGTCATCTTTCAGATGCTCCCGAACCATCATCAGACTGTATCCCAGTAGATTCTGCCCCTTCCAATTGCCGATCTCCAAACGCTTTGGATCCGTCATGGATAAACCAATACCCCAGATTCGATCCCTGACCGCACACTCAGCCAGAACAGAATCGGCAGTCTGTATCAACAACTTCTTCAAGGATTCATTTTGCGTAAATTTTGCTATCAAGCCCTCACAAACAACCAACTGACGAATACCATTCCAATAATTCTCATTATAATTCGAAACCTGACGTCCCAGTTTTTTTATTTTTGCCACATCATCTGTATTCAGGATTTTTTCTGCAGTTTTATAGTCCTGAAAACATACTGCTTTTCGATACATCATGAACTGTTCCATGGAAGAAAAGACTTGTCCGCCACTTCTGAACTGAGAAAGATACCAGTTACTCAAGTATCCATTTTCCTCATCCGGATTATGGAAACACACGATTTTCATTACACTTTACCTACCTTTCGAACTGCCAGATCCAGTTCCAGATCATGCATTCCTCTGTATGCTTTCAGTAAGAACTCCAATGGTATTTTTTTTATTATTTCTTTGCTTGGAATATTGTAATACCACTGGTAGTAAGCATAAAATTCACCTATCCAATCAGGAAGAAATCCTTCAAGTGCTTTTCCATTTTTCAGTATAAAATTATCCGTTTTGCAAAAATAATCCCATAACTCACTCGCGTTCATTGTATTCACATATGCTTTTCCCTCATCAATACTTTTTCTGGTTTTACTCTCCATATAAACAGTAATGAAGTTTATCGTATCTTTATCCGGATAATTTCTGGACACCAGATCAAACAACTTTCCCTGAGTTTCTACTACATCTTTCAAATATACATCTGCATATGCCCGCATTTCAATCACC
>JBJELP010000115.1:28646-41975 GCA_051879215.1 Lachnospiraceae bacterium | reverse complement strand
ATGCCCTGGTATGCTATGGGCAGAAAAGAGAATCAGTTCTGACACTCAAACCAATTATCCGATAAATGAGCCTCACGTCATGCAAGCATGTATTTTATGCCCGTTTGTCCCTTGGCTCATTTAATAATGTTCCTTGCATCCTTTATGATGCCGCGTGGACATTTTACCACACAATTGCCGCAGGATAAACAACGTTTTTCATTGATGATTGCTGCACCGTTATCCACAGAAACCGCATCGGCGGGGCAGTTCTTTGCACACAATCCACACTGGATGCAGCTGACCTCGCATGCCTCCTTTGCTTTGGATCCTTTCAAATGTCCGGAACACCGTACATAAAAAGGATTCCATTCATTCCGCAGATGAATCAGATCCTGAGGGCAGGCTTTCACACACAGACCGCAGCCGATGCATTTTGCCGCATCTACCTCAGCAGCACCGTTTTCATTATAAAAAATGGCTTCTTTTTTGCAGGCTTCGATACAGCCGGAGCATGCCATGCAGCCATCACTGCAATGATGATTTCTGCTTCCGCCGCTGCAGGCCACAAAAGCTTTTCTGGATTTCAACATACTTTTTGCCATATCCTGTTACTCCTTTTCTGCATACGGTGTATCAGCCAGCGGAAGACTGGTACGGAATTTTCCATCATACTTATAGTAAGCAGCTGCAATGGCCGGTGCGGTGGGAATGGAGGTAATTTCACCGATTCCGATGGCTCCGCAGGATACATTCAGACCTGCTTTTTCTACAATGATACTTTCCACTTCCGGCACCTCATGGGCTCGGAACAGCCCCAGTGTTCCATATCTGGATATGGGTTTGCAGTCTTTCAGTTCATACCGTTCTCTCAGGGCGAAACCAACCGACATGACAACGCCTCCCTCGATCTGCCCTTCAACTGCCCTGGGATTCACTGCCCTTCCCACATCGTGGGCCGCAACAATCTTTTTAATCCGTCCGTCCTCATCCAGAATGCAGACCTGTGTTGCATAACCATAGGCCACATGGGAAACCGGGTTCGGAACATCAGCTCCCAGGGGATCGGTCTTTGCCAGATATTCGCCGTAGAATTCCTGTCCTTCCAGTTCCTCAAGGGTATGATCTTTCAATGCTTCCTTCAGCAGACGACCTGCTCTGCAGGCAGCTTCACCGGACACGGTGGTCTGTCTGGAACCGGATGTGGTTCCGGAATCGGGAGCATTGATGGTATTGGAGGCTTCGTACACCAGAAGATCCCGGTCCAGTCCGGTGGTTTCCACCACCATCTGGAGAAATACCGTTCCGCAGCCCTGTCCGATACAGGAAGCACCGGAACGAACATGTACCTTTCCATCCTTTACCACCAGTTTCACACGGCCGTAATCCGGAATTCCCACGCCGACACCTGCATTTTTCATGGCACATGCGATTCCCGCGTTGGGATTCTGTTCAAAGACTTCTTTTACCGCTTCCAGCGTTTCCACAAGACCGGTGGATTCATCCACGATCTGTCCGTTGGGAAGTGCCTCTCCCGGACGGATAGCATTGCGGTAGCGGATTTCCCAGGGACTGATTCCCACCATTTCCGCCATTCTGGTTAACATCAGTTCCATGCCGAAGCAGGTCTGTGTTACACCAAAGCCGCGAAATGCACCTGCGGGTGGATTGTTGGTATAGTAAGCTTTTCCATCGATATCAAAGTTCTGATAGTGATAAGGGCCTGCTGCATGGGTACAGGCACGTTCCAGTACCGGGCCACCCAGAGATGCATATGCACCGGTATCTGCAATAACCGTTGCCTTAACCCCCTGAATGATACCATTTTCATCACATCCCACCGTAAATTCCATATCCATGGGATGGCGTTTGGGATGAATCAGAATGCTTTCCTGACGTGTCAATTTGACTTTCACCGGACGGCCGGTCAGCCATGCGGCCAGGGCTGCATGGTGCTGCACACTCATATCTTCCTTTCCGCCGAAGCCGCCGCCAACCAGTTTATTGACAACTCTGACTTTCTCTTTGGGTAATCCCAGCATCACGGAACACTCTCTCTGGGTATCATAGGTTCCCTGATCGGTGGAATAAATCAGCACCCCGTCTTCATAAGGCATGGCCACACTGCATTCGGGCTCCAGAAAAGCATGTTCTGTATAGGGTGTACTGAATTTTTCAGTCAGAACATAGCGGGATTTTTCAATGGCTGCATCTGCATTTCCTCTGCTCACGTGCTTATGGGCCAGAAGATTTCCGGAAGCATGTACCAGCGGCGCATCTTCCTTCATGGCCTCATAGGGACTGTTCACAAAAGGAAGTTCCTCATAATCCACTTTTACAAGTTTTTTTGCTTTTTCCAGAATTTCCGGTGTCTCGGCCACAACCAGGGCCACAGCATCACCCAGATATCGGGTAATCTCTCCCACCGGAATCATGGTATCCCAGTCCTGAACCAGATGTCCCACCTTCACACTGCCGGGAATATCCGCTGCAGTATATACTGCCGTCACACCCTTCAGTGCAAGGGCTTTCTCGGTATGGATGCCAAGTACTCTGGCTCTGGGATAGGCAGAACGGACTGCACTGGCATAAATCATACCTTCCACTTCCACGTCATCCACATATTCGCCATAGCCGAGGATTTTTTCCCGGGCATCCACACGATGAACACTTTCCCCAAGCTTCCATGTGAAGTTCTTTTCAGGAATTCCGTTTCCTTCTCTCTTTAATTTCGCGGCCAGTTCCACTGCATCCACGATTTTTTTATAACCGGTACAACGGCAAATATTATTGCGTAATGCATATCCGATTTCTTCTCTTGTGGGATGATCATTGATATCCAGCAATCCTTTGGCACAGATGACCATACCCGGAATACAGAAACCGCACTGAACAGCACCTGCTTCTGCAAATGAATATGCGTATAATTCTTTTTCCTCCTCTGTCAATCCTTCCACTGTGATAATGGATCTTCCATCCATCATGGAAAGAGTCGGAATACATGCCTTGACTGCCTGCCCGTCAACCAGTATATGACAGGTTCCGCAGGCACCTTCACTGCAGCCGTCTTTTACCGACTTGCATTTGCATACATCCCGAAGAAAAGGCATCAGTTTACCATCACCGTTTACCTGATAGATCTGTCCGTTGACTTGAATCTGATACATATACCTTCTCCTTTAATCCTGTGCAAATAGTTCGATTGTTCAATCTACACACGGTAAAAAACTATTTTACAACTGCAATGGCTTCGATTTCCACCAGACCGCCCTTCGGCAATTTTGCAACCTGTACACAGGATCTTGCCGGAAATTCATTTTTGAAATATTCAGCATAAATTGCATTGACCTGTGCAAAATCATTCATATCATCCAGGAAAATACCGGTCTTAACCACATGGTCAAAATCGGAATCCAGCGCTTCCAGGATTGTCTTCATATTATCAAGACTCATTCTGGTCTGTGCTTCCACACCTTCCGGAAATTCTCCTGTCAGAGGATTCAGACCCAGCTGACCGGAAATAAAAATCATTTCTCCTGCCTTTACTGCATGTACATAAGGGCCTACTGCTGCAGGTGCACCTGATACGTTGATGGATTCTTTTTTCATGTCACAATCTCCTTTTCATTCATTTTTATTTTATATATAAAGTATTTTTTTCGTTTTCAGCAGCAGTTCAGAAAATCCTGAACTGCTGTAATGTTTATAATTGTCTTTTTCCCCGATATACGTAGCGGCCTCCAAGCTCTCTGACCATTTTACCGTTTTCAGCAGTCAGACAGCCTCTTAAAAATACCTTCTCCGGCATGCCGCATACTTTCATTCCCTCATAGGGTGTATGGTCCACGTTCTGGATCTGATGCTCTGCGGTAATTGTCCACTCTTCATCCGGATCCCAGATCACCAGATCCGCATCACTGCCTTCTTTGATCACGCCTTTCTGCGGATACATGCCAAAGAGTCTGGCAGGTCGTTCGGAAAGCAGATTGCACATCATTTCCACAGGGATTTTCCGATTCTTTACACCTGCTGTGTAAAAAAGAACCGGCCGGTGTTCCACACCGGGCATTCCCCCGGGTATTCTGGTAAAATCGTCTTTCCCTCTGGTTTTCTGCGTTTCCATATGGAAACTGCAGTGATCGGTTCCGATCATGTCGATTTCTCCCGCTGCAATGGCTTCCCAGAGTGCTTCCCGATCTTCTGTCTTGCGGATCGGCGGGGAGCAGACATAGGCTGCACCTTCGAATCCGGGACGATCATATACAGAATCTTCCAGCAGCAGATACTGGGGACAGGTTTCCGCAAAAACCTTCTGCCCCTCTGCTCTTGCTCTTCGAATCTCCTGTAATCCCAGAGCAGAACTCAGATGAACAATATTGACCGGTGTTCCCGCCAGTTTTGCCAGAACCAGAAGCCGGTGAATGGCTTCCGCCTCTGCTTCCGCCGGCCGGCTCTTCGGATGAAGGGCCACACTGTTTTCACAGTCTGCCTTTAACTCCGCCGTAATTGCCTTGATGATTTCTCCATTTTCACAGTGGACACCAATGATTCCCTGTTCGTTTTCCACAGCTGACAGAATTTCATATAATTCCTGATCATTGACCTTCAGATTGTCATAGGCCATATACAGCTTGTAGGAGGGCACTCCCAGCAAAGACATATCCTTCAGTTCTTCTTTCACGGAATCATTCCAGTCCGTAATGGACATATGGAAGCCGAAATCACAGGAACTGCTGCCATCTGCCATGCGGTTCCACACATTCAATGCTTCTTTCAGACTCTGCCCCTTTTCCTGGGTAGTAAAATCCAGAATCGTGGTGGTTCCGCCGCAGACTGCTGCTTTGGTGCCGGTATAAAAATCATCTGCCGTATGAAAATCTCCCGCATCCAGATCAAAATGAGTATGCGTATCAATAAAGCCCGGGAAAATATATTTTCCTTCCGCATCGATCACCTGCGCATCTTCACATTCCAGATGGACACCAACTGCTTCTATTTTTTCGCCTGCAATCAGAATATCCGCCTTTCTGCTCTCAGCGGCAGATACGACAGTACCATTTTTAATCAGATATTTTTTATTCATTTTCACTTTTTCCCGGATTCCCGGCCATGCACTTCATGCAGACATGAAGCACACGACCGGTATCCCTGTATCCCTTTTTTATAAATATAAGTAGCTGTAGTCCTGATCAATTGTCAGGATGATATCCTTCAGACCCGGTACCAGTGTACAGGAACTGTCTTTCAGCTGATAATCGGTTACCTGACCAAAGAGACGAACCTTTACTTCCATGGTTTCACGGTTCAGAACCACATATCCGTTGTTTTTGCTGTTTTCGAAATCTGCTTCATTTGCAAATAAGGTGAATTTATCCTGATACGGTGCACTGCTGTAAGGGCAGAAGCTCTTGCAGTTGCCGCATTCGTTGCACATGTAATCCACATGGACGATGGCGGGCATAGCCTTGCCGGGTACCTGAATGGTCACATTTGCACGGTTGGGACATACATCCACACAGTTTTCACAGATCTTATGGCATTCCAGACATCTCTGTCCTTCACCTGCCGCATCGGCGGAGTGAACCAGAATACCCTTCTTATCTGCAGCTGCATTCACATCGGTATCCACAACGATAGCTGCTTTCTGTTCCTGACCCAGAATTGCATAAGCTGCTTTCTGTGCATCACGGATGGCATTTACAATGGTGGAAGCCTTTACAGCACCGTCACCGATGGCATAAACACCGGCTGTTGTGGTTTCCATGGTTTCCGGATTCAGAACCGGTGTACCCTTTGCACCCAGTTCGATGCCGAATTTTTCATATACGCTGCTGTCAATTCCTTCACCTAAGGATGCGATTACAGTGTCAGCCAGAACCTCAACTTCTTCATCGGTAACAACGGGTTTCTGTCTTCCGCTTTCATCCATTTCCCCAAGGACAACCTTATTGCAGACCAGAATTCCATCTTTCTGCTTCTTCGGTGCCAGCAGTTCACGGAAGATTACGCCATCTTCCATTGCTTCCTTTAATTCCTCTTCATCAGCCGGCATATAACGCTTGGTTCTTCTGTATACAACGGTAACATCTTCCACACCTTCGATGCGTTTTGCCATACGGGCTGCATCCATTGCGGTATTACCTGCACCGATTACAACCACATGTTTGCCCAGTTTTACACAGGCAGGATCTGCCTTTGCACTGCGGAGGAAATGACCTGCATTCAGTTCCCGTTCGGTGTCGATGCCCAGTTCCATTGCTTTATGTGCACCGATGGCCAGCAGAATTACTTCATAGCCTTCCTGTTTCAGCACATTCAGATCGGTAATTTCCTTTCCTGTTACAAATTCTGCACCGTATGCCTTTGCCAGAGCCACATCCTTCTGGATGACCTGTTCATCAATACGGAAACCGGGAATAATGTTGCGGACGGTACCGCCGGGATTCTTATCCTTGTCAAATACAGTTACCTTCATGCCTCCCTTTGCCAGGAATGCTGCTGCTGCAATACCCGCAGGACCTGCACCGATGATAGCAGCTTTCTTTCCATTGGAAACCGGAGGATGAATCTTTGCCAGAACAGCTTCGTATCCTTCATTTGCCGCCTGCAGTTTTGCTTTGCGGATGGCAACGGGTTCTTCATAGAAGTTTCTGCTGCACTTGGTCATACATACGTGATTGCAAAGGGTACCGGTCATAAACGGCAGAGGATTCTTATCCAGGATTACTTCCAGCGCCTCTTCGCTTCTGCCTTCGGAAAGCAGCTTGATATAAGTGGGAATATCCTGATGAATGGGACATCCTTCGGAGCAGGGAGCTGTAAAGCAGTCGATCAGCGGAACCTTGCTGTTCATCTTGCGTGTCGGCAGAGGTTTGATGGGCTTCACATGATGAGGATCCTGCATGATTTCTTTAATCAGTGCTGCCAGTCCATCCACATCCACTCCTTTGAATTCGCCATAGGGAAGAGCAGCCAGTTTTTCTGCAATCTGTACATTTCTGTTGTATCCGCCGGGTTTCAGCAATGTGGTAGCCACGGTGATGGGCCAGATACCCAGATTGTAAATCTTATCAATATTGAAGTATTCTGCACCGCCGGAATAGGAGATACGCAGAGTACCCTTGAATGCTTCACTGAGAATGTATGCGGTATTCAGAGAAAGTGCACACAATGACTTGCCGGACATGTACATTTCTTCACTGGGAAGTTCATTTCTTGTAACATCCACCGGGAAGGTATTGGTAATCTTCACACCGAATTCCAGATTCAGTTCTTCTGCCAGTGTCTTTAAACGACCAAGCATGGGAACCGCATCTTCAAACTGAAGGTCATCCTTAAAATGGAAATCTCCAAATGCCACATAATCATATCCCATGCTGTCCATGATGGAACGGGCTTTTTCATAACCGAGAAGAGTCGGATTACATTTTACAAAAGTATTTAACTTCTTCTCTTTTAATAAGTAAGAAGCAATGCTTTCAATTTCCTGAGGCGGGCAGCCATGAAGAGTGGAAACGGTTGCGGATTTGCAGATATCGGAAGGAATGTTTTCAATATCTTCCATGGTCAGGTTGGTAAACTGATCCTGATGATCCTTCAGCCACTGAATACATTCTTTGAATACAGGATGATCCTTTGCCTCTATCATGTCATTTAAGTATGTATCAATCTTCGGTGACTTGATACCGGCCAGATCATACCCCACGCTGATGTTGAATACAAATCCGTCTGCTGCACCCAGGTTCCATTCCTTTGACAGTGCCTTCAGAGCCACCCATGCCTTCACATATTCTGCATACGCCTGGGGCACATATAATTCGGTAGACCATTCACAGTTGTAGCACTCATCATCTGCCAGAATACAGGGTTTGCTCACAGGCAGATCTTCACCGTCCAGAATCTGTACGGTTTTCAGTTCGAAGAAACGGCTTCCGGACAGATAGGCAGCAATGATATTCTGTGCCAGCTGTGTATTGGGACCTGCTGCGGGGCCAAAGGGTGTTTCGATCTTTTCGCCGAAAATATGCAGATAATGGCCGGGATCCGCCTGATATGTCTTCCGTACGCCAAATACGGTTTTTCTGTTCTTCTGTTCTGTCAGTACCCAGTTCATTAAATTCCCAAAGGGAATCGGTGTCATTCTATCTCCCATAATTAATCTCCTTTTCTTTATATGAAGTAACTCTTTCTGATACAATTATCCGTTAATACTCTTTGCCAGATCCATTGCTGCCTGACGGCTGTCTGCCATGGCCTTTGCTTCATCAATCACAAGCAGTTCACGATCTTTCATCAGTACCTTACCATTGCAGATGGTGGTCTGAACCATGGCACCATTGATGCCGAACAGCATATGGCTGTTGATATTATCCTTTGTCATGGGGGTCAGAGGATCATACTTTACAATCACCACATCTGCTGCCGCGCCCTCACGCAGTACACCAAGGGGTGCTTTGAAATAGCGGTTTGCAATGGCTGCATTTCCTTTGAATAACATTTCCGGTACTTCGCCCCATGCTGCATTGGCATCACAGAGGGAATGTTTATGCAGCACATTGGCTACTTTATAGGATTCAAACATGTCATGGGTATAACCATCGGTACCGAGACCTGTCAGGATTCCTTTCTGGAAGATCCGCATGGTGGGAGGACATCCGCAGGCATTTCCCATATTGGATTCCGGATTATGAACAACCATGGTGTCGGTTTCCTTCAGAAGATCCATTTCCTGTTCATTTACATAAATACAATGTGCGGTTAATGTATTGGGACCCAGCAGATCGTGATCCATCAGACGGTTAACAATACGCTTACCATAATTCCACAGACAGTCATGAAGATCTTCAATACCCTCTGCCACGTGAATATGAGCTCCAACACCTTCGGGCATATTCTCTCTGCATAATTCAAAGGTATCATCTGAAATGGTGAACTGTGCATGCATGCCCATCATGGCTTTCAGCATGTCACTGTCCTTTTTCAGCGTATACTGGATAAAATCTGCATTTTCTTTTACAGAAGCCTTTGCCTTTTCCTTGCCGTCGCGGTCAGAAACTTCATAACATAAGCAGGTACGTACCCCCAGCTTTTCTGCTGCTTCTGCAATACGGAACAGACTGCCTTCGATGGAACCGAAGCTTGCATGGTGATCAAATACCGTGGTCACACCATTCTTGATACAGTCAATATAGGTAGCAATGGCACTGTGATAAGTCTGATCCAGGGTCAGATGACGGTCAATGTTCCACCAGAGTCCGTTCAGAATATCCAGGAATCCCTTCGGATCATATCCATTAATAGAAAGTCCCCTTGCCAGAGCACTGTAAATATGTTCATGGGTATTGATCAGTGCCGGCATGATGATCTGTCCATGGGCATCCACAATTTCTGCATCCGGATATTCCTTTTTCAGGGTTTCATAATCTCCCACCTTTAATATGGAAGTACCATCCAGAAGTACACCTCCGTCCGGAATCAGCGGATTGGCATCGTCTCGTGTAACAACAGTTCCTTTTCCAATTAAAATCATATGAATACTCCTTTCTTTTTCTGCGGTATCACTGTCCTCAGGATCCGTTTTTCATATCATGTTAATTCATGTGATTTACTTTTGATTTTAGTTTGATTACTCAATCAAATTGAAAGCCAGAAAAAATATCAGGATTTTCGTTTCCAACCATTTTCAACCATATTGATATTTTAACCTGTAATATAAATGTTACGAAAAAGTTGCGTCAAAAAACCTGATAAACTGTAGCTTTTTTAGTATTTGTTATTTTGATTATTCGATCTAAACACATGCTATCATACTTTTGTATTTTTGGCAATACCTAATTGACAAAAAAATTTTTTAAATAAATTATTTTTTTTGTAAAACCCTATTGACAAGTTCAATTTTTCTGGTATTATGGTGGACAAGAGGCAAGCAAAAAGGAGTGAAACAAGATGACTCTCACTTTTCTGAAACAGATCGCCAAAGCTCTTTCCATTCAGTTCGGATCCGACTGTGAAGTCGTAATCCATGACCTGACCAGGAAGAGCATCGGCAAATCCATTATCTATATTGAGAATGGACATATTACAAACCGTCAGATTGGCGACGGGCCTTCACAGATTGTCATTGAAACATTGAAAAAGGATCCTGCCAAAGTCCATGACCAGCTTGGATACCTGACCAGGACAGATGGAGGAAAGACACTGAAGTCATCCACCATATTTGTCAGAGAATCGGAAGACGGACCGGTACAGTACATTCTGGGGATCAATTACGATATCACCCGCTTCCTGTACTTTCAGGATGCCATCCGGGCACTGATCACCGAGAACACGGATTCAGCGGTCAATCCTTCCTATCATCAGGAACCTACCCGGATCCAGACCAATGTGGAGGATATTCTGGATGAGCTGATATTACAGTCGGTTTCCATCATCGGCAAACCGGTATCGCTCATGACGAAGGAGGAAAAGATCGAAGCCATTCAGTTTCTGAACAGCTCCGGTGCTTTCCTTATTACCAGAGCTGGTGATAAGGTTTCCCAATATTTCGGAATTTCCAAATATACCCTCTACAACTACATTAAAGCAGATCAACAATAGGAGGAGATTTAACATGAAACAGATCAAATGGGTAAAAAACACAATGCCTGCAACTGATGATGCAAATCTCAGCGTTATGGCATTGTCTGAAGTGGAAAAAGCCCGCGCATTCCACAAAACAATCCCCGGATACGAACGGACACCTCTTGCACATCTTACCAACATGGCTGAAATGATCGGACTGAAAGATGTATGTGTAAAGGATGAATCCTACCGCTTCGGTCTGAATGCTTTCAAGGTTCTCGGCGGTTCTTTCGCAATGGCAAAGTACATTGCAAAGCAGACAGGACGTGACATTTCAGAACTGGATTTTGAAACACTGACCTCTGATAAGCTCCGTGAAGAGTTCGGACAGGCTACTTTCTTCACTGCCACAGACGGCAATCACGGACGCGGTGTTGCATGGGCAGCCAATCGCCTGAAACAGAAGGCAGTCGTATTCATGCCCAAGGGTTCCACACAGAACAGACTGAATCACATTCTGGCAGAGAATGCCACAGCAACCATTGAAGAAGTAAACTACGATGAATGCGTTCGTATGGCTGCTGCTGCTGCAGAGAAGGTTCCCAACGGTGTAGTTGTACAGGATACAGCATGGAAGGGTTATGAAGAAATTCCTTCATGGATCATGCAGGGTTACGGAAGCATGGCTGCGGAAGCCAACGAACAGCTTCACGAACTGGGTATTGAACGTCCCACCCACGTATTTGTACAGGCAGGTGTTGGTTCACTGGCAGGCGGTGTACAGGGCTTCTTCGCAAATCAGTATCCGGACAACCCTCCCATCGTATGCGTAGTAGAAGCAGACACAGCAGCATGTTTATACAAAGGTGCTGTAGCCGGTGACGGTGCAGAGTACAATGTGGAAGGTGATATGCCTACCATCATGGCAGGTCTTGCTTGCGGCGAACCCAATACAACATCCTGGGATATCCTGAAGAATCATGTATCCGTATTCGTAGCTGCTCCCGACTGGGTATCTGCAAAAGCAATGCGTATGCTGGCTGCTCCCATTAAGGGCGATCCGCAGGTAACAAGCGGTGAATCCGGTGCTGTTCCTTTCGGTGTACTGGTTGAAATCATGACCAACCCGGCATATGCAGATCTGAAGGAAGCTCTGAAACTGGATGAAAACTCACAGGTACTTCTCTTCTCCACCGAAGGTGATACCGATCCCGACCGTTACAAGGAAATTGTATGGGGCGGCAGAGATTATCTCGACGAGTAATCTTCCCATCAACTGCACGGAATTCTTCCGGCAGATATATTTTTTACCCGTGGTTGATTGATTAATCAAACTAATACTCTCATCTTTTCGAAACATCTATTAAACAATTTACTATTATAATGAAGGAGGAACATGATAATGGATTACAACAAAATCAGAGAAGCTGCTGAAGCATATCAGGCAGACATGACAAAGTTCTTACGTGAAATCGTTAAAAACCCCGGTGAAAGCTGTGATGAAAAAGCACACATTGACCGCATTGCAGAAGAAATGAAGAAACTGGGATTCAATAAAGTAGAAATCGATCCCATGGGCAATGTTCTGGGTTACATGGGAACCGGCGAAAAGCTGATCGCATTTGACGCACATATTGATACAGTAGGTATCGGCAACATTGATAACTGGAAATTCGATCCCTATGAAGGCTACGAAACAGAAGAAGAAATCGGCGGCCGTGGTGTATCTGACCAGTGCGGCGGTATCGTATCCGCTGTATACGGTGCAAAGATCATGAAGGATCTGGGGCTGTTAAGCGACAAGTACACTGCTCTGGTAGTAGGAACCGTTCAGGAAGAAGACTGTGACGGTCTCTGCTGGCAGTACATCATCAACGAAGACAAGATCCGTCCTGAATTTGTAGTATCCACAGAACCTACAGACGGCGGTATCTACAGAGGACAGCGCGGACGTATGGAAATCCGCGTGGATGTAAAGGGTGTTTCCTGCCATGGTTCCGCTCCGGAACGTGGTGACAACGCAATTTACAAGATGGCTGATATTCTTCAGGACATCCGTGCATTAAATGAAAATGATGCAGAAGATGCAACAGAAATCAAGGGTCTTGTAAAAATGCTGGATCCCAAATACAACCCTGAATATGAAGAAGCTAATTTCCTGGGCCGCGGTACCGTTACTACTTCTCAGATCTTCTATACCTCTCCCAGCCGTTGTGCAGTAGCTGACTCCTGTGCAATTTCTCTGGACCGTCGTATGACAGCCGGTGAAACATGGGAAAGCTGTCTGGATGAAATCCGTGCACTGCCCAGCGTTAAGAAATACGGCGATGATGTAACCGTATCCATGTACAACTATGAAAGAGCTTCCTACACAGGCTGCGTATATCCCATCGAATGCTACTTCCCCACATGGGTTATTCCGAAGGATCATGCCGTAACAACCGCACTGGAAGAAGCATACAAGGGGTTGTATGGCACAGAACGTGTCGGTAATGCAGAAACAGAAGCCATGAGAAAAGCTCGTCCTCTGACAGATAAATGGACATTCTCCACCAACGGTGTATCCATTATGGGTAGAAATGGAATTCCCTGTATCGGTTTTGGTCCCGGTGCAGAAGCTCAGGCTCATGCTCCCAATGAAAAGACATGGAAGATTGACCTGGTAAGATGTGCTGCAGTTTATGCTGCTCTTCCCACCGTTTACTGCAAATAATCAGAATCACTTGATGATTTGGTTATAAACTTTTCACTTTCCTGCGGCTGTCTGCTCTCGCCGGAACCGGCAGCTGC
>JBJELP010000115.1:10636-28546 GCA_051879215.1 Lachnospiraceae bacterium | reverse complement strand
AGCAGATCATCGCAGCTATATGCTGAATAATCACCAGAAAAATGTTTGCTTTGCAAACCGAATCCGGCGCCAGATTTCTGCAAGCGTCGATATTAAAATGAGAAAGGATTACAAACCATGAAAACATTACAGACCTATATTGATAAATTAAACAGCTTAAACTTCAAGGAAATGTACAACAACGATTTCTTCCTGACATGGGAAAAATCTGACGACGAACTGGAAGCTGTTTTCACCGTTGCAGATGCACTTCGTTACATGCGTGAAAACAACATCTCCACAAAGGTATTTGAAAGCGGTCTGGGCATCTCCTTATTCCGTGACAATTCCACAAGAACACGTTTCTCCTTCGCTTCTGCCTGCAACCTGTTAGGTCTGGAAGTACAGGATCTGGATGAAGGCAAGTCTCAGGTGGCTCACGGCGAAACCGTTCGTGAAACCGCTAACATGATTTCCTTCATGGCTGACGTAATCGGTATCCGTGACGATATGTACATCGGCAAAGGCAATGCTTACATGCATGAAGTATCTGACTCTGTAAAACAGGGTAATGCTGACGGCATTCTGGAACAGCGTCCCACTCTGGTTAACCTGCAGTGCGATATCGACCATCCCACACAGGCAATGGCAGATGCACTTCACCTGATCCATGAATTCGGCGGTGTTGAAAATCTGAAGGGCAAAAAGGTTGCCATGACATGGGCATACTCTCCTTCTTACGGCAAACCTCTGTCTGTTCCCCAGGGTATCATCGGTCTGATGACACGTTTCGGTATGGATGTTGTACTGGCTCATCCCGAAGGATATGAAGTAATGCCTGAAGTAGAAGAAGTTGCAAAGGCAAATGCAGAAAAATCCGGCGGTTCCTTCACAAGAACCAACAGCATGGCTGAAGCATTCAAGGATGCTGACGTTGTATATCCTAAGAGCTGGGCTCCTTTCGCAGCAATGGAAAAACGTACCAACCTGTATGGTGAAGGCGATACCGAAGGTATCAAGGCTCTGGAAAAAGAACTTCTGGCTCAGAATGCAGAACACAAAGACTGGTGCTGTACAGAAGAACTGATGAAGACAACAAAAGATGGCAAAGCATTATACCTGCACTGTCTGCCCGCTGACATCAACGATGTAAGCTGCAAAGACGGCGAAGTAGAAGCATCCGTATTTGATCGTTATCGTACACCTCTTTACAAAGAAGCAAGCTACAAGCCTTACATCATCGCAGCTATGATCTTCTTAAGCAAATTCGAAAATCCTCAGGAAATCCTGAAGAAGCTGGAAGAAAGAGGCACAAACAGAATTTTTGAATAATTCTGCGAAATACCTTTTACTATAAGGAGCATATTATGGGAAAAAAACGTATCGTAATTGCATTGGGCGGCAATGCACTTGGGAAAACGCTTCCTGAACAGTATCTTGCTGTTCAGGAGACATCCAAAGCAATCGCCGACCTGATTGAAGATGGAAATGAAGTCATCATTTCCCATGGAAACGGACCTCAGGTTGGTATGATCAATAATGCAATGGCTGCTTATTCAAAAACCGATCCTTCTCATCCGGCCATCACACCCCTCTCTGTCTGTGTTGCCATGAGTCAGGCTTATATCGGATATGATCTGCAGAATGCACTGAAAGAAGAACTGCTGAACCGCGGCATTCACAAAAATGTTGCAACCGTTATCACACAGGTTCGTGTGGATGAAAATGATCCCGCTTTCCTGAATCCGACCAAACCCATCGGTCACTTTATGACCAAAGAAGAAGCGGACAAAGCTGTAGAATCCGGTATTCAGGTAATGGAAGATGCCGGCCGCGGCTACCGTCGTGTGGTTGCATCACCGAAGCCCGCTGAAATCATTGAGATTGACACCGTCAGAGATCTCTTAAATGCCGGTGAAATCGTAATTGCCAGCGGCGGCGGCGGAATCCCCGTTATCCGCAAAAACAATCATCTGAAAGGGGTAGGCGCAGTAATCGATAAAGACTTTGCAAGCTGCCTTCTTGCAAAGGAACTGAATGCAGATTTCCTCATCATCCTCACTGCTGTGGAAAAAGTTGCACTTCGATTCGGAACCCCTGACGAAACCTGGCTGGATGCAATCAGCGTAGAAGAAGCAGAACAGTACATCAGCGAAGGTCATTTTGCACCCGGCTCCATGCTGCCCAAAGTACAGGCCGGTGTAGAATTTGCCTCTTCCGCCCCCGGAAGAACCTCACTGATTACACTGCTCGAAAAAGCCAGAGATGGTGTAAACGGTAAAACCGGTACACGTATTATGAAATAGTCTCCTCCTCCATAATACCGGTTTTACCGAAACATAGTAACGGATCCTTATATATCAGTTGTATTCATCAGCGCATTCGTAATTTTCTGCGAAAATTACTCATTCGGCTAAACGCCGAATACCATTTCAGTTCTGTCCCGCTGCTTGCAAGCAAGCTTGGCGCAGCTGTTCAGCCCTGAAATGATGCTCTGCTGAATAGTTTCAAATTTTCCTTTTACATAAGATCATAAAGAAACAAGGGGTCTCCTGCATTGTCAGCCTTACAGCAGGGACCCCTTGTTTATGTTTAAATTGTTTTATCCTGTTTTATTCCGCTCCGATGAGCGGCTTTCCAATTCTGCTTCTAATGAGTTCGATTATAATTCTTCTCCGTTGGATTCGATGACTTTCTTATACCAGTAGAAAGAGTCTTTTCTGCTTCTGGAGAAATCACCGGTGCCGTCGTCGTGGCGATCCACATAGATAAAGCCGTAGCGTTTTGCGTACTGGCCTGTGCCTGCAGATACCAGGTCGATGGGACCCCATGTGGTGAAGCCGATTAACGGTACACCGTCTTCGATTGCTTCCTTCATGGCCTCGATATGGGGTTTAAAGTATGCAATTCTGTAATCATCGTGGATGGATCCGTCTTCTTCCACCTTGTCAAATGCACCGAAACCGTTTTCAACCACCATCAGAGGGGTCTTGGGGTAACGGTCATGGAGATAATTCAGTGTATAGCGTAATCCATCGGGATCGATCTGCCATCCCCAGTCAGATGCCTTCAGATAAGGATTCTTTGCACTCTTTGACATGTTGCCTGCGATCATATCCGCATCGTCTGACACGGTTACACATCCGGACTGATAGTAGGAGAATGTATACATATCCACGGTTCCTTCTTTCAGAATCTTCTTATCTTCTTCTGTGATAAAGGAAGTGTCAATGTTGTGTTCCTTGAAATAACGGAAGATAAAGTCAGGATATTCACCGCGAACCTGAACATCGCCGCAGAAGTTATTCTTGATGTTATCTTCGTCCATGCATGCCAGGATATCCTTGGGATTGGGAGTCAGAGGATATACGGTTACGTGGGCGATCATGTTGCCGATTACGAAATCGGGGTTGATTTCATGTCCGGCTTTTACAGTCAGTGCAGATGCAACAAACTGATTGTGCAGTGCTTCAAAGGTCTTCTGTTCATCGGACTTCAGGTCGGTCAGAAGAATTCTTTCGGTCGCATTGATATCTGCATCGTCCATCAGACCCAGACCGTATAAATTACCAATACCGCCTTCACCCATGCAGGGAATATTGATTTCGTTGAATGTCAGCCAGTATTTAACCTTGTCTTTGTAACGTTTAAAGCAGGTGGTGGCATACTTCACAAAGAGATCAATGGTTTCTCTGGATAAGAAACCGTGATACTTGGTTACGATTGCCCAGGGGATTTCATAATGGCAAAGGGTAACCAGCGGTTCAATACCGTATTTTGCACATTCATCAAATACGTTGTCATAGAACTGCAGACCTGCTTCATTGGGTTCTGCATCATCGCCGTTGGGGAAAATACGGCCCCAGTTAATGGAAAGACGGAAGCACTTGAAGCCCATCTCTGCAAATAATTTGATATCTTCTTTGTAGCGATGATAGAAATCAATTGCTTCATGGCTGGGATAAAATGCATCGGGATCCGTTACAGGGAGAAATGTTCTGGGGGTGTTAACATCTCCGCCCAGCAGCATATCCGGTACAGACAGACCCTTGCCGTCTTCCAGATAAGCACCTTCACACTGGTTACCGGCTACCGCGCCGCCCCATAAAAAATTCTTCGGAAAGCTCATTTGTTTTACCTCTCTTAGTATAGTTTTTTCCAGTTCTTTTATTATCTGATAAATTCCGGAAGGTGTCAATATGAATATTCTGCTGATGGATTGTTTATAAAAACGAAAACCATTTCCGGTTGTTTGAACCCTGTAAATATGGTAAATTATTTCTATCCGGTAACCATAAACTTTGAACTATCAGATGCCTATGGTATTTCGGAAAATCAAATTATCGTACAGGAGAGATGAACTATGTACCGATCGAAACAATCACTCATCTTGAAGAAAACTCTCATTTTTTTACTGACAATAGCGCTGCTATTGCCCCTTTGTCCTGCAACGGTCCTGGCTGACGGGAAAAACTCTGAAGTGACTGTCATTACAGACACCTATATCAATCCTCTCTATGAGGACATCATAGATATTTCTGATCTGAACGAACCATCTGACAATCCTGTCTCAACCTATAAAGCCTCCGAGTATTACACATCCATCGATGAAGCAGGCACATATGTGCGCTCCCAGATGAAACAGCGGTCAGAAACCATCGAAGTCGGACTTCAGTCTGAGATAGCAGAGGAAGGTGCTGATAAAAACGAGATTGAAGAGATCATTAAGGATCTTGCACGAAGCATTGTCAGCAAATCCCTGACACATACCGGTGAACCCACAGAAGGGGATTATCTGCTTTGGCAGTACGGCGGATGGAAGTGCGATATCGGTTATAGAAACAGCGATAACATCTACTATATAACCTATACCTACACCATGACCTACTATACAACCGCAGAACAGGAAGCAGAATTGGATGCCGCCCTTGCTGATGTCATGGAGCAGCTGGATCTGGATCACAAAACAGATTATGAAAAAATGAAAAGCATTTACAGCTACATCTGTGACAACGTTACATACGATCATGAACATGGTGACGACTATAAATTAAAACATACAGCTTACGCTGCCCTGATCAATAAAACAGCTGTCTGCCAGGGATATGCTGTCCTGCTTTACCGGATGGCTCTGGAATCCGGAATTGATGCCCGACTGATTGCAGGCAGAGCCAACAATGACGATCATGGATGGAATATTGCACAGATGGAGGGATACTATTACAATCTGGATGCAACATGGGATGCGGGTGAGACAACATATGACTATTTCCTGCGATGCAATGATAATTTCAGCGGTCATACCCGCAATGAAGACTATACAACGGATGAATTCAACCGCCAGTACCCCATGGGCACTGAAGATTACCAGCCATCCGAAGACGAACCTGCACAAGAAAATCCCTTTGTGGATGTCAGCAAAGATGATTATTATTACGATGCTGTCCTCTGGGCTTATAAAAATGGCATCGTCAGTGGAAAGGATGAGACCCATTTTGCTCCTTCGGATCCCTGCACCCGTGCACAATCCGCTGCCTTTCTCTGGAGAGCCAATCAGGAACCGGAGCCTGAAAATACAGATAATCCCTTTGTGGATATCAACCCTTCCGATTATTATTATAAAGCTGTTCTCTGGGCCTATGAAAACAAAATAACAAGCGGAAAAGACACAACCCATTTTCAACCGGGAGATACGGTCACAAGAAAAGAATTCGTAACCTTCCTCTGGCGATCTGCCGGCCAGCCGGAACCGAAGATGACAGAAAATCCCTTTGTGGATGTGCCTGACGGCAAATACTATACAAAAGCCGTCCTCTGGGCATACGAAAACAATATAACAAAAGGAAAAGATGAAACCCACTTCCAGCCGGATAGTCAATGCATACGCGCACAGGTCGTATCTTTCCTTTATCGATTTTTTAATTAATTTTTATTACTGGGAAAATAAACAGCAGGCGGTTCATAGCCGCCTGCTGTTTATTCATATCTTTTATACAATTCAATATATCCCCGCGAATTCTTTCGCAGCTCTTCAAAAATCTGTTCATCTCTGTACTTCAAAATCTGTGCGGGATTGCCTCCTACAACTGCACAGTTCGGAACATCCTGTGTCACAACTGATCCGGCAGCTATTACAGCCCCATCCCCAATTGTAACTCCCGGAACGATCAGCACACGCGCGCCTATCCACACATATTCACCTATGTGCACCGGCTTATCCACAATTCGCTCATCATAAGGCAGATATTTCAGATCATCTGCATCATACAAATGATTCTGAGAAAGGATCTGGATATCATGTGCCAAAATAGTCCCTTTTCCAATCTCTATTCCCCCACCTCCAAAAAGCTTACATCCCGGCTGTATGTGTACATAATTCTGAATAGAAATATTCTCCGGATATCTTAAAACTGTAGATGCATCAATATAGACTTTTTCTCCGCAGGATTTAAGCCTGTCCTTTAATTTTCTTCTTTTATTTTTTTCTCTCTCTTTTTTTAAATATCCCAGCAACATTGCGTTCTCTCCCTGCAAAACGCTCTATCTATGCGCAATTTTCTTTTTAGCCAGTATCTGTCTGATTTTCTCCACCAGATAACGGAATTCTTCACTTCTTCCATATACCAGCAGATAAATACCATTCGTAATAATCACACATAAGATTCCTTTTATCAAAATAGTCAGCCAGACTGCCGACTGCCACAGCACGGAAATACTTTGTATGATCACTGCACTGAGTACAGTCAATACCAAGGTGGCAAGAAAATTTCTGTAAAACGGCCACGGCGATACATGGAAACCATATTTGTATAAGATCCACGCATCATACCACCAGGTTGTCACCATCCTGCTGATAATGGACCCCAGAAATACACCTGCCAGGCCTAACTTTTTTACCAATATGATGGAGATCACCAGATTCATTGCCGCTGCTAACAATGCACGGTATTTTCCTCTTACAAACAACCCGCTGGCATCCCTGTATATTCTGACAACATTCTGCATAAAATTGGTTGCAAAATTAATGACAATAATGATCACCACCGAATAATCCAACAGATAATCTGTGCCAAAACAAAGCTGTATAAATGGCTGAAGCAGCACAACAAAACAGACAGAACAGAAGGCTATCAGCCAGCTGTTTGCCAGATTTAATGTCCGGAACATAAATTCATTACGTTCTCTGCTCTCTGTTACATAAAAATTGCCAAGACTTGATGTAAATGCCTGAAAAACCCCTGTCAGCATTTTCTGAATGACCTGAATGATCATAAAATAATTATCATAAAGTCCTACCGCAATGACACTGATATTAGCAGAAATGATCAGATTATCTGTAGAGGTTCCGATAACATTGCAGATACGGTACAGGGACATTGCATAAACTCTTGAAAATACATCTCTGCGCTGCTCTTTGGAAAGAGGATTAACCGGCCCCTTCAAATATGGATACTTCCGATCCACTATAATGGCTACTACCATATTCTGCACAACATTGTAAACAATAACCGCCACTGTATAAGCGAAAAAAGACTGCCATACAAATAATATGACGATTTGAACCACATTCATGATGATCTGTAAAATATACATCACAACATCCGCAATATACTTCTTCTGATCTGCTGTCAGCAATATTGCTTTATAAGCAAAAAACAGATAGGATACCACGGTCTGTGCCAGGTACAGCAGATAATACAGATAAATATTAATAACTTCCGTCGATCCGGTCATCAGATACGGCAGAAATGGCATCAGACAGAACCCCAGAACCATCACGGCAATTCCGATCCAGCGATATGCTTTTTTAAAAAAAGCCATCAAGGATCGGACTGTCTCTGTATCATTCTCAGCCAAAGGTTTGTATAGGCTGTAAGTAATTGCAGAACCCAGTCCGAGTTCAGACAGACTAAGGATCGTCAATATATTGGCATACAGACTGGATATACCCAGGTATTCCTTTCCCAATGTATAAATAAATACCATCCTGCATATCCAGCGCAGAACATTGGTCAGCAGCTGTCCGCCGATGGATGTCATAATATTTAAAATGGAATTCCTCGTTCGACTCATAGATACTCCTGCCCCAAATCCTCACAAATTGCCTGGTACAGCAGATGATCCGCATATTTTTTCTGATCTTCTATCATTTTCCGATCATATCCTTCCGCCTCTGCTCGATCTAACCGCCTTAGGACTTCCGAAGAATTTGTATCAACTGTAATACATCTCTCTTCATGACCGATTTTTCTAAAATAAAATCTCAGCTTGTCATCCCAAACCGCAGCAATGGATGGCACATCCAGAGATGCTGCAATGATATGACTGTGCAAACGAAATGAAATAATACTTCGGAACCCGGCAACCATTGCAGTCAGCTCATCCGGACGCTTTGGAGCAGGCATACAATACTCTTCAAAAGATCCCTCCAGTTCCGGTAATCCGGAAAGTACATACCGGGCAAAAACGATATCATCTTCCGAACCATTGACAAATATTTTCCACTTTTTTCCGTTCTTTTCCAATTGACGAATGAGCTTTATCCAGAAAAGTGCTGCCTTTTCTGAATCGACGCTTTTGGTATACATCAACCCCAGACCGGTCACATTCGCCTTCGGATCCTTTTTTATATTGTAAACATCTCCGCACCAAAGTGCCGGATCGAAAGTTTCCATAACCCGGCGGTCCCTGCCTGCATAAAGCTTCTGTACCAACGCCGCATCGTCTCTGCAGGATATCAATCTGACATACGGGCTTTTGAGAGCTTCTGAAAAACGCTGTCGGATCGTCCTGCTGTAAATTGGTCCGGTACCGCAGGCATTCAGATAAACCGGAATCTGCATTTCTGTCATCCGGCGGATATATTCTGCCAGAAAAAGAAAATATCTGTCCATAAAAAGCTGACCGCCTGCAACGACCACAAAGTCATAGGCATTGTTACATATCTCTTCAATATGTGACTGACACTGTTTCAAACGATTTTCTTCATGTGTCAGAGTTTTATCCCAGCCGCATTTTGTCGCCAATCTTCTTAATTTCTCTCTCTTTGCCCTGCGCTTCAATTCCTGATAAGTAACACCTTCAAAGCCTTCAAAGTCATTCCTGTCCACAAGATCCTGCACATAAACCTCTGCATTCGGAAAATTCTTCTTTAATCTTGCTGCCATACATTCACATATGACACCATCGCCAAGATTGTTTGAATAATATGCACCCAAAACCAAAATCTTCATATTTCTTTTTATCAATCCTATCTTTCATATACGGACTTTTCAGGAAAAGTTTCTTCAAATGCTTCGTTGATCATCTGCTTTGTTTTCTCAAAATCAATCTCATCAGAATCATTGATACAGATTGCTTTAAATTGACTGCTTCTGATCGCCTGACAGATATCAGATGTCATTGTCGCCACTGTAAAAGAACGGCCAAATTTTCTTTTATTATAGTTATGGAATCTGCCGTTCAACAGCTGCCAGAATTTAAATACACACTGGCTGACATCCCTCTCATCTCTGAAACGATGTGAACATGTCTCTGCAAGCAATTCCGGTTCAAGTTCCCACACCTCTTCAAAGGTTTTCTTCAGATAAGCCTGAGGAAGATGATGAATATTCAAGCCAAGAAACGTTTCATCATTGAACATGGATAAAATCATATTTTTGATCAGGACATGCGGATCTTTCAGACTGTACCATTTCCGTCTCAGGTCTTTTTTATTCTTTTTCCGTTGAAAATGTTCATTGGCAAATATCAGATCATTGACAAAAACACTGTTTGTAAGCAAATGCCTCGGAAATGTCATCGGTTTTTCTTCCAGGCTGTCACATGGCAAGCCATCCACAAAAAAATCCTCCGGCTTTACAGGTGCATTGATAAAGAAATCATCATTAAAATATACAAACTGTTCACTCAATCCCGGTATCCGATGCAGATTTAACTCAATCGGATGGGAACTGAATGTTGGAAGATATTCTGCCGGAATATAATCGCTATGTTTCACCAGATGCAGTTTAGGTGCTTCCGTATTCAACCATTCCGGCTTATGACCGCAGGTAATAAGATGAATCGTACGAACCCACGGCGCATATTTTTCCACAGCTCTGAACCAGTAACGCAAATTTTCCCAGTCTCTGTAACGCGTAGCACTTGCATCAAACTGACTGTCATCCTCTTCCGGATGGAGATATCTGTTTTTCTCCTTCTGCCACTCCACATCATTGCCATCGACCCAGGCAATCACAAAATCTATAGGCTGGCGCATCTTCTTATCATCCTTTCTCATTCCAATTGCCTTTTTTCAGATGTTTTAATAATCGATAACTATCATACATGGCTGCAGCCAGACGATGCCGCATCAGAAAGCAAATACATTTTGTCTTCCTGGAAACAGCCAGCTTTCGATTATCCGATAAGTATTTCCGGAGTCTTTCATCACTCAGCAATTTCCTGATCGTTTCAATAGACGCTGCTCTGCTGCGATAGCCGCAACACTCATTCACTACACATGCATAAACACAGTCAATGTAAAAATTCTTCAATCGAATGCACACATCATTATCCTGTGTATCCACACTCTGGCAATACATTTGAAACAGTTTCTTCTTCCGCTCAAACATATTCTCACGGTATGACATGGTAATAGAACCTTCCCGCGTATCATAACAATAACAGGTTTTGTCACTTACATATACGGATTCAGATACCAATGACACTTGAAGCACAAAAAGATAATCTTCATTTAAAATCTCCCGTTCGGAGATAAAAAAAATCCCATGCTCCATGACCAATTCACGCCGATACAGATTGGACCATGCAGAAAGAATCCTTGTCTTTTTGTAATCCAATACACCTTCATTACTGATCGTATCCAATTGAAGCGAGTGAAGAGCATCTCCTTTATAGATTTTTTCTCCATAAGGCATCTTTTTCTCAGCGATAACCTTTTCGTTAAACATCTTTTTAAATCCAAAACGAATCATGTCCGGATGGTATTCATCAATGATTTTTATCATCTGAGCATATGTGCCTTCCTCAACCCAGTCATCGCTGTCAATAAAACTGATGTATTCACCACAGGCCGCTTCCATCCCTGTATTTCTGGCACCAAACAATCCCATATTCTCCTGATGAATCACACGGATTCTTGCATCTCTGCGTGCATATTCATCACAGATTGCCCCGGAGTTATCCGGTGAACCGTCATCCACCAGAATAATCTCAAGGTCTTTGCAGCTCTGACTTAAAACACTGTCAATGCACCGCCTCAGATAGGCTTCTACATTATAAACAGGAATGATCACGCTGATTCGCGGCCTTGTCATTTGTTTGCTCCTCCTTTAACAGCTGAATGAATAATTGTTTCTATCTTTTCAAAAAAAACATTCTCATTAAACGTTTGTTCCGCAATTTTTCTTGCCTGCCGGCTATACGCCAGCCATACTGCTTCGTTATCGATAATATCACCAATCGCATCCGCAATTTCTTCCGGTGCATGCTTTTGCACCAGATGACCATTACTTCCCTCTATAACGGCTTCCCGGATACTGCCCACATCTGTACTGACAACGGGTACACCATAACTCATCGCTTCCAGAATCGACACCGGCAGTCCTTCGTTGTAGGACGGCAAAATCAGGCAGTGGCTGGTCTGCAGCAGTCTTTTCTTCGCTTCGCCGTCCACCCAACCGACAAAATCAACACAGGATTCAAGATGAAGTTTCCGACACTGTTCCCTCAGAGTCTCCATCTCATCACCGGTTCCGCCGATCACCAGTCGGATGTTTTTAAGTCTGACCAATCCGCGTTCATCCAGAATATGCAATGCATCGATCAGGTCGTTTACACCCTTGCGCGGAATCAGCACACCCAGATACAGCAGCTGCACAGACAGAGGATTCCATGTCACCACATCTTCCGGTATGGATACGGCATTCTGAATCACATTAACTGTTGTCTTCGGTGCAATACGGTGAATATAGTCACACCAGTATGTTCCCAGAACAATAACCCGCTCACTTCCCTCAAAAAGTTCACGGATTTTCTGCTTTCGATCAGATCCCGACCCTTCATAAAACTGTCGGAACTCAGAGCCATGCAGGTGGAGAATCACTTTCTTTCCAAAAGCATCTGCCAGCTTATAAATCAGATATTTTCTTGTAAAACTGCCTTTATAGGACATATGCAGGTATAAAACATCAATTTCTCTTCTTCGGAAAATCAATAAAAATAACAGTTTTAAAAAACTTCCTGCAAACACACAGCATCTTTTTACAGCAGAACCGGAAGCATGGGTCGGCAGATAATGTATGTCCATATCGCTTCCCCAGTCGTGCTGCAGAAGCTGTTTCACCACACTGCTCATCCCGCCTTTTACCGAAGGCCGGGATCCCATCATATATACATGAATTTTCCGTTTGTCAGACATTAACAAAGCTCCTGTTCCAGTATATCTGCAATTCGTACGCAGGCTTTTCCATCTCCATATGGATTGCTGGCTTTACTCATCCTGTCATATTCGGCAGGATCATCCAGCAGCTGTGTAAAACAGCGATAGATCGTCTCTTCTTCTGTTCCTGTTAATTTCAGAGTTCCGGCCTCTACGCCTTCCGGACGTTCTGTGGTATCTCTCATTACAAGAACCGGCTTGCCAAGGGAAGGGGCTTCTTCCTGTATTCCGCCGGAATCTGTCAGAATAATATGGCTTCTGGACATAAAATTATGAAAATCCAGAACATCCAGCGGTTCAATAATATGCAGACGGCTCTCATCGCCAAAAACTGCTCTGGCTGTCTCTCTTACAAGCGGATTCATATGAATCGGGTAAATGGCTTTTACATCCGGATGCTCATCCAGCACACGGCGAATTGCAGAAAACATATGCTTCATCGGTGTTCCAAGATTCTCTCGCCGATGGGCCGTTATCAGTACCAGACGACTGTCCGATGCCCATTCCAGCTCAGGATGGGTGTAATCGTCCTTTACTGTCGTTTTTAACGCATCAATGACAGTATTGCCTGTCACAAAGATACGCTCCGGTTTTTTGCCCTCTGACAGGAGATTCTTCCTGGCAAGCTCAGTCGGCGCAAAATTGAACTGACTGATGATACTGACTGCCTGTCTGTTAAACTCTTCCGGATAAGGGCTCGCAAGATTATAGGTCCGCAGTCCTGCTTCCACATGCCCCACAGGAATATTCAGATAAAAACAAGCCAGGGATGTCACAAAAGTTGTACTTGTATCGCCATGAACCAGCACCACATCCGGTCTTTCCCGTTCCAGTACTTCTCTGATTTTTTCCAGAATATCTACAGTGATGCTGAACAGACTCTGTTTCTCTTTCATAATGGAAAGATCATATTCCGGTTCCACCCGGAACGTATCCAATACCTGATCCAGCATCTGACGATGCTGTCCTGTTACACAGACACAGGTTTCAAATGCATGACTTCTTTTTTTAAGTTCATTCACCAGCGGACACATTTTAATTGCTTCCGGTCTGGTGCCAAATACTAACATAACTTTTTTCTTCATAATTGTCTCTTCTCATTCCACTCGCTTGTTTCTAAAGGTGGTAAGCACCTTCCAGACTGCAGATATGTTTGGTATCAAATATTATCTTATCTTTTAATTTTTCCATATTTTCTTTTATTTCGCAATGATCCACCAGGATTACGACCAGTTCAACGGCGTCCAGAAAGGCATCCAGATCATGATACTGATTCGGTACAATATCCTTTTCCACCATAGGGTCATAGACCTTCACTCTGTTGCCGCACAGATGGTGCTTCAAAGAGGAGAGCATCTGTAATGTGGGTGAATCTCTGACATCATCCACATCTGCCTTGTAAGTCAGACCATAAAAACCGACCTTACTGATATCCTCAATACCGCGTTCATTCATGACTTCTGATACACGGCTCAGCACATATTCCGGCATGGAATCATTCACTTCCCGTGCGGCTTTGATCACATGGGTCAGACTCGGGAAATCTCCCACCAGAAACCAGGGATCAATGGGAATACAATGTCCGCCCACACCGGGACCGGGAGACAGAATATTCACCCTTGGATGCTGATTGGCAATCCGGATAATCTCATAAACATCCAACCCTTGCTCATGGCAGATTCTGGCCAGTTCGTTTGCATAGGCAATATTAATGTCACGGAATGTATTCTCCACAACTTTGCTCATCTCTGCTGCACGGATTCCTGTCACCGTGATGGTTCCCCGGCAGAAGGATCCATAGATGGACTTGATTTTCTCGCCAATGACAGGATCATCTGCACCAATGGTCCGATCATTATGAAGCAGCTCATGAATCATATTGCCCGGAATGATTCTCTCCGGTGCATGGGCAAGGTGGATATCCTCCCCGATGACCAGACCGGCTTTCTGAATCACCGGCCGAATATATGTATCAATGGTACCAGGTGATATGGTTGATTCGATCACAATCACTGCTCCCTTACTGCAAACCGGCAGCACGGCTTGAACCGCCTTTACCACATAGGACGCATCTACCTTCTTGGTTCTTTCTTCATAAGGAGTCGGCACGGATATGATATACACATCAGCCTTCATATATTCGGTTGTAAATGATACCCCATTTTCTCTGGCTTTCTGATACAGTTCCTCCAGTCCATCTTCTTTAAAAGACAGTTTTCCTGCATTCAAAGAATCCACCAGATCTTTATTATAATCGGTACCTGTCACTTCCACGCCATGGGCAGCCAGCATCAGAATAGTCGGCAGTCCAATATACCCAAGTCCTACTACATTTACCATATTATTTCCTCTTTATCTTTTTTTCTCTTCTCTTAGTTTTTTCTTCTGATTTACTTTCTGTTCTGTTGTTTTTGGGGGGATCGCAGACTGCAGTTTACACTGCAGTACAAAAAACATATAGCTTACATTCCCAACCAGATACCGTCTCCAGAGCCTTCGGGGTTCCTGTATGAAACGGTAAAACCATTCCATCCCATGCTTCTGCATCCACAAGGGCGCACGCTTTGTTGTACCTGCAATCACATCAAAACTGCCGCCTACTCCCATAACAAATGGAATATTCAATTGATTCAGATATTTTCGGATCCAATACTCCTTCTTCGGGGAAGAAAAGGCTACAAACATCATATCCGCACCGGATTCTGCCATGTTTTTTACAATTTCCGGCTCATCTGCCTCTGTAAAATACCCATTTCGATACCCAACAATCTGTAAGGAAGGATATTTCTGTTCAAATATGGTCTTTACTTTTTTTACAACCTCTTCTCTGGCACCGAAAAGATAAATTTTATAGTTTTTAACAGCAGCCTCTTCCACTAAGCGTACAAACAGATCAAATCCCGTCACACGTTCTTTAAGAGGTATCTTCAGCAGCTTTGCGGCCAATAGAATCGAAGCGCCATCTGCATTAATGAGGGGACATTCATTGACGATTTTCCGAAGGGTCTCATCTTTCCGCATGAGATTTACCTTTAACGCATTGATCACCACATGTTGTACCGGAACCCGACGTGCAATCATTTCCTCTACGACAGCCACCGTCTCATCCATTGACATGGCATTTACATATGTATTCAATATGGGATATCTCTTATCAACTAAAGGATTCATTTTCTTTATACGCCTTTCTCTCTGCTCGTGTATCACTATTGGGGCTTCAAACACATTTCGGCACGATATAATCGTCATTTTTTCATTGTATACCCGTTTTGTATTGTATCATCTTATATGTTTTTTGTAAATTTGCAAAAACAGAAATATCAGATGTACTTTAACCGGAACAGGAAAGCATTTTATACAAACAAAGGAGCTGTTGTACCAATTACTATTTTAGTACAACAGCCCCTTTTTACATTTTAATTAATTGTGGATAAACTATCCTTTACTCTGTTTATTCCTCTTCACCATATGTACGATAAAGGAATGTTACTACTTCAGCACGGGTACAGGTCTTATCCGGTGCAAAATGAGTTTCATCTTTACCTACAGTAATACCGTTTTCATATGCCCACAGTACTGCATTATAGTAATACTTGCTTTCTGAAACATCAACAAACGGATTTTCTGTGGTCTTCGGTTCCGGTTCTCCTTCGTTACGATGCAGGAAAGCAACAAACTGACATCTTGTAACTGTGTCGCCCGGTGCAAAATGAGTGGAATCAATACCTACAGTAATACCATTCTCATATGCCCACAATACAGCATCATGGTAATAAGCATCTGCCGCAACATCGACAAACGGATTTTCTGTGGTCTCCGGTTCCGGCTCTCCCATTGTTCTCCAAAGGAAAGTAACTACCTGAGCACGAGTACAATTTGCCTTCGGCTCAAAGTGAGTCTCGTCTTTACCTACAGTGATACCATTATGAACTGCCCAGAGAACAGCATCATAATAATAATCTTCTTCACTGACATCGACGAACGGATTTTCTTTTTCTCCACAGACTGTGCAGACACCATCTTCATAGGTATGTTTACCTGTTGCAGGAATTTCCTCACTTCTGGAACTGATATAGTTCACACCATCCACAGTTACTGTTGCTGTATAGGTATTGGAACCTGCGTCTGAACAGGTCGGATCCTTTGTCTCCTTCTTAATATCATCACCGGAAACAGTTTTTGAACTTGTCTTTCCACAGACATCACAGATGAAAGATGCTGTTGCACTGGAGAAATCATCAGCCCAGGTCCACTGAACGGCTGCTTCCTGAGTCACATTTTTATTATCATCCGTTTCTTCCTGATTCAGATAAGAATGATGACCTGCTGTAACTGTCTTTGTTGCTGTCTTGCCACTCTTAAGTTCTGCGGTAAATTTACCTGTTTCACAGTCTCCTGTTACAGTTGCCACTTCACGTGAACTGAATGCACTGTTTTCCCATACGCAGTCAAACATATGATCCTTCAGTGCAGTGGGAACAGTATACATGGAAGCTTCTGTTCCATCTGTAGACCAGGTCCAGATTTCTGTTGTATTCTTTGCATATTCTGCAATATCAGCGTCTGACAGTAACTTATCATTGCTTCTCAGATTTTCTTCAACTGTCTCACCGTCTTCATCCAGCTCGAAGGCATGTCCGCAGTCGATACATACATAGCTTGTACCGGTCTGCCAGTTACCGTTGCTCTTAGTGTAGTAGGTTTCGTCAAACTTCACGTATGTATGACCTTCACCTGCAGTAGCTGTCAGTTTCACAACAACGGTTTCACCATATTTTACATCAGCGCCATCTTCTACATCATCCAACGTATAACCTTTAGCTTCTACTTCTTCTTTCACTAAAGCTTCGATCTCAGCAGCAGTATACGCTTTGCTATCACCTACATTACCGTCGTCTGTATCTGTTACTTCAACAATCAGACCGGTTCTGTCTTCTTCTTCATCTTCTTCCGGATCTGCCGGAACTGTAGGTGTGTTGTAAACCTTGACAATCAGTGTTGCAGTAGCTTTTTCTTTTGGTGTAGCTGTTAATTCTACAGTTTTAGCTTCACCGCCATATGTCACAGTTACTCCTTCTTCAGGTATACTGCTCTCATCCAGTGTATAAGATTCATTAAGCTGTTCTTTCGCTGCATCAGCTATTTCATCTGCTTTGAAGGTTACAGTCTCACCTTCTGTTCCCTTTGCCTCAAGCACTGCTTCTGCAATCGCAGCTGAACCTTCTTCTGCTTCTGCATCATATACTTTGATGTTCAGTGTTGCTACTGCATCTTCTGCTTTTTTCTTGTTTGCCTTCAGTTCTACAGTTTCAGCTTCACTGCCATATGTTACAGTTACTCCTTCTTCAGGTATACTGCTCTCATCCAGCGTATAAGTTTCATCAAGCTGTTCTTTCGCTGCATTAGCTATCTGATCTGCTGTGAAAGTTACAGTCTCATCCTTTGTTCCTTTTGCCTCAAGCACTGCTTCTGCAATCGCAGCTGCA
>JBJELP010000115.1:0-10536 GCA_051879215.1 Lachnospiraceae bacterium | reverse complement strand
AGTCTCATCCTTTGTTCCTTTTGCCTCAAGCACTGCTTCTGCAATCGCAGCTGCACCTTCTTCTGCTTCTGCATCATATACTTTGATGTTCAGTGTTGCTACTGCATCTTCTGCTTTTTTCTTGTTTGCCTTCAGTTCTACAGTTTCAGCTTCACTGCCATATGTTACAGTTACTCCTTCTTCAGGTATACTGCTCTCATCCAGCGTATAAGTTTCATCAAGCTGTTCTTTCGCTGCATTAGCTATCTGATCTGCTGTGAAAGTTACAGTCTCATCCTTTGTTCCTTTTGCCTCAAGCACTGCTTCTGCAATCGCAGCTGCATCTTCTTCTGCTTCTGCATCATATACTTTGATGTTCAGTGTTGCTGCTACTTCTTCTGCTTTTTTCTTATTTGCCTTCAGTTCTACAGTTTTAGCTTCACCGCCATATGTTACAGTTACTCCGTCTTCAGGTATACTGTTCTCATCCAGCGTATAAGTTTCATCAAGCTGTTCTTTCGCTGCATTAGCTATCTGATCTGCTGTGAAAGTTACAGTCTCATCCTTTGTTCCTTTTGCCTCAAGCACTGCTTCTGCAATCGCAGCTGCATCTTCTTCTGCTTCTGCATCATATACTTTGATGTTCAGTGTTGCTGCTACTTTTTCTTCTTCGCCATTCTCATCATCCGCATTCAGTGTCTGCACACTTACCTGCGTACTTGTGCCTTCCTCAATCTTACCACAGGTTGAGCAAACATTGACTGTATATTCATTTTCTGTACAGCTTGCCGGAACAGTAACTTTACTGTAGTTATGGCTGCTGCCTGTCAGATGGCTCATTTCAATGGTTTCAACAATGTTTGCACTCCACATGAATTCATCATTGTCGTTGGCTTCGTCATTGTTGTAGTAAGTATTATAAGAAGGGTTGTAATTGGTTTCTGCAAACTTGTAGCCGTAGCTGCTGTAGTCTGTCAGTTCACCAAAATCCTTACCGGAAATAAATGCGTAGTTGGTAGCGATGGAAACATACATTTTTCCATCTCTCTTGATTGTCATATCAGCAATCGGCGGATTCTTAACGGTAATACCGTTCTCTCCCGGGTTGCTGCTTTCAGTAAACGCCAGACCGCCAAGACCGTTGGTCATATCACGTTCACCGCTTACTTCTGTATATTCAATCAGCTTTGTTACAGTACCTTTTGCTAAATCATAGGACAGAACACAGTTGGAAAGGCTGAAATAAATCACACCATTATCATATGCACAGGAAATGGAGATGGAAGGATATTCCTGCACGTATTCCTGATGCTCTTCATACAGCTCTGCGATCAGTGTATTGTCTTCCATTTCTTCTGTTTCCGGATTGTAAACCTGACCATTGTTGAAATCAATCAGCGTGGAGAATTCATCACTGGTATCTTCCATCTTTGAATTGTCATGGTAAACAATCTTATATTCTGTCTCTGTGAATAAACCATCGTAATCATTAGCTGCTCTGCTGTTGGAGTTTCCGCCGGTACCATAATTTCTCATGATATCCAGAAGGTCTGTGGAATCATAGAAATAATAAATCTTGTCGCCGGCAAAAAACGGCTGGCTCTTTACAAAGGCAACCCATGATTCTTCATAGGTCGTATCTGTCGCAATTCCTTCATATAATGTACGGATTTCTTCGTAGTAATCATCGTACATTTCACGACAGGAATCATCACTGAACATAAAGTACAGATGATTCAGATTGCCGTCTGTCTCCACACGGTCGCGGCTCATACACTCAACGTAGATGTCCACATAACAGGGATCCACATAATACCACTTGCCATCCAGTTTCACTGCATTCCAGTAATGAGCTTCACCAAAATCAGAATCCTGACCAAACATGGTTACATCTGCATCAAAGATAATCTTGACATAATCGGCAACAGCAGCAGCCTTTGTGCTCCACTTATAATCACCGTTGTCATCCTGAACCGGATCACCGTTGCTGTCCAGTTCGTAATTCAGCTCTTTGTAGGATTTCCAGTTGGAAGCATCATCCAGAGTCTTGCCATCCTTCAGATAAATTTCAGGATGTGCACACTGTAACAGATATGCATAAACAGTAGCGTAACCAAAGCATACCGCTTTCTTCTGAACGAAGACACCAACCTGATTCGAGCCCCACATACCTACGATAGCAGAAGCAGTGGAAGCAGCCTGCTGTTCACCGCTGCCGCCTTCTTCCTGAACATCAACCATGAAAGCATCTGCCTGTGCGGTAGCAATCTGTTTGGCCTGTTCTTCACCATATACATCTACTAAAGCATTATATGTACCATCATATACCTGATTGTAAATCATATGGTACATGCACTGATAAGCATATTCATAAAGCTGATTTTCTGCCGGTTCCGGCTCTACCATCTGTTCCATGATATATGCCATGTTGAACTGGCAGTTATCAGCCAGCCATCCATTGAGCGCCAGATATTTCTGCATATCTGTCATATCATCTGTCAGTACAGATAATGCCTCATTTCTTGCGGCAATGATTTCATCCCTGAATCCATTCTCCTCATCAACTGCAAACTGGGTTCCCAGAATATACAGCTGAATGATACCGGAAAGGACATCATATCCAACACCACCTGCCATTGCGTATTCCGCCGGAACACCTGCCACATCCAGCATAGAACCGATGGGGTTGGCATTGGTATCTCTTGTGGTGTTATACGGTACCTGCACACCGAATACATCTGCATTGGCTTCATAAAGCTGCAGATACTGTGCATACATACCCAGCAATTCCTGACTCTGTTCTTCTGTCAGGCCATATACTGTTGCATTTTCTGACAGTTCTTCAGCTGCCAGTGTCAGCATCGGATCCATCTCAACTTCTGTTGTGGTGACATTATCTTCATCATCTGTATTGTAATCAACAGCTACTGCATCTGTCATATTGTTTTCGCCCAGAATTTCTGTGATCAGAGAATCCATCTTATCAGCAGAAATACCATAGCGGGACAGATCTGTTGTGCCGTTGAAGCCATTGAAGATAGCATCCTTAACAGCTACTTTTTCCTTACTATCCTGATTTTCCTCTTTGATGCCGTATGATTCATTCAATGATGCAATCATTCTGGCAGCTTCCAGAATACTCTCTGCGGATTCACTGAGAATCATCTCATCCGTGTTCGCTGTCTGATTTCCCGAATTTCCGGGAGCAGCAAATGCAGTTGAGTACGGACTCACCGTCATGGCAAATGCCAGGAATACGGCAGTAAGCTTTTTGACAATTTTTTTCATTATCTTCCGCCTCCTTTAGCGTGGTTGTTCTGTTACGGTTTACTGTTTTCCTTCCTTGACCTTTCTTCCGGACAAGGAAACAAAGCTGATCGTTTTTTCACTGTTTTACACATGTCAGTTCTTAATAAAATGACTGTTTTACACCTTAAAAAAACTAATCATAGCAATGCAAGAATACCATGAACCGAAAAATATGGCAAGCAATAATTATATATTAATAGTATTTTTTAAGTACAAATTTTCATCCATTGCAAACATGTATAATATAGGAAAATAAACTACACTATCTGTATATGAAATCCCGATTTTTTTGGGGCGGATGCTGCAGGGATGTATTTTCCGCAACTGAAAAAGGAGACCCTGTTAAGGTCTCCTTTTTGGTAATCCAGTGAACAGAAACCATCATGGTTCTGCCGCTGAATATATTTTTTCAGATCAGGAACCCGCTTTACGCGCATCTTTCCTTTTTATTAACTCTTGCTTCCAGAATATCGTTCTTCATACCGATACGGTTTGTTTTAAAATGGAAGAAAGGACGTTCCGGCAGGACAGTGATCTCTACAGGCTGCATATAGGATTCCAGGTTTGCTCGGATTTTTGCTTCCACATCTTCCAATGAATAGCCATCTTCCAGAACCACATACAGATAAGGAAGGAAATAGCCTTCGTGTTTATCGTCGGGAACCACTACGAAGAATTCATCAGCGATACCTTCGATATTTGCATTTGCCAGGCAGTTTTCCATGGGAAGAGTGGCCAGATCTCCACCTTCGAAACGGGGTGCAGCTCCACGGGTCAGGGCAAAGAGATTGCCGTCTTCGCTCATGTAGCCGATGTCACCGGTATGCAGCCATACTTTGCCGTCTGCATGGGTCTGAAGGCTTTCTGCAGTCGCTTCTTCGTTATCATATCCCAGCATCACACCGGGGCCGCTGACACAGATTTCTCCATGCTGGTTGTAGCTTAATTCTTCCTGTGTTCCGGGTTTGAAAATGCTGATTGTGGTAAGGGACATGGGAAGTCCTACACAGCCATCGGTCATTGCACGTGTCAGAGAAGGAATCGTCAGATTGGAACCTGCTTCACTGCATCCGTATGCCACACTGAAGTTTACATGACAGTTATGGGCAGCCAGGAATTTCTCCGCATTATGAATCTGCTTATTGTTGTAGGATTCGCATCCGATACCGGAAGACAGTAAGTGGGACATATCGTAATCATCCGGAACACGGCCGTTCTGCATTACGGTCTCGATAAACAGAGGAATGATCGGCCAAATATTAGGACGATAACGCATCATTTCCAGATCCACATCTTCCGGAGCACAGAAGGGATCCAGAATCAGCAGCTTATTGGATGCCATAGGCATCACCATCATGGAGATTACCACAGCCACCAGTGCCGGAGGAAGAATGGTGATCAGCCATGTAGGACGGAAACCATCTGCGTTTCCATAGAAATTCAGCTGATGTACGACACCGATGATGGTATGTGCGGAATGGATTACCTGTTTGGAAGGACCGGTGGAACCACTGGTATATGCACGCAGCAGAGGGCGGTTAATATCAGCCGGTGCTTCTGCCTTTCCTTTCATCTTTCTTCCATCTTCCAGGAACTTGTCCCAGCTTACCACAGCCGGTCCCTGTGCCTTTTTACCCGGATAAATTGCATCCAGACATTCCTGTACATAATCAGGCATTGCATCACGGCTTCCGGAATGAAGTGCTTCCAGCATAATCACTTTTTCTACGCCGCTGCCTTCCAGATAAGCATTCAATGCACGCTGGGAAAGAAAATCATGTACAAAAATCACTTTTGCACCGGCTTTTGCAACAGCTTCCACATTTTCTTCCAGTGTATTGTCACGGCACAGAATGGATGCACCGATTTTTTCTGCTGCAAGCAGCAGATATACAAATTCCGGAACAGCACGAAGGAATACCGGAATCTGGTCTCCTTCTCCCAGTCCAAGGGCCTTCAAAGCACATGCAGTGGCTTCTGCCTGCTCAAAAACAGTCTTCCAGAGGATATCTTCTCCATAATAGTGGATTGCTGCCACATCTTCACCGGGACAATTCATTTTGAAATAATCCCAGAGAGAACACTCCGGAATCTGGATATTTTTCATAAAATCAGGATAATGGTTCAGCCAGGGACGATCAATACTCGGTTTTCCAGTCATTTTACTATTCATGTCTATATTCTCCTCAAACACTCTACTCGAAATTATCCTGCCGCTGTACGACATCAGTTATCATACACCACAAAAAAATGAAAAGCACGAGACTTTTCGTGACAGTTTATTTAAAATGTGAACTATGTTTCTAGAAAAATGAAAAAAGTGATTCAATATGAATCACTTTTTTCATTTTTCTATTCTTTTATCCATTAGTTTATTCATTTATTCATTTTTTCGGCTTTACCGCTTATTACTTTATCGCTTTACTGCTCCATCTGCAGAATCAGACTGATACTGTGCATCATGTGATCAATATATTGCAGAATGGCTGCCCGGTCAGATATCACCACACTGTCTTCATAATTCCAGAACTCTTCAAAGGTACGTTCAAATATTTTCTGAACATCCGATCGATTTACTATCATACAGTTATTTAAACTTCCGATACGCTCCAGACGCAGACAGGAAATGGTATCCGATACAAAGGTACTCTGGTTGTCCAGATATTCAAAATCTGAAACAAATTTACCGTATACAAGACGAATGTTCAGATTTTCATTTTTTTCACAAAGTGAATACAGATGTTTCATGAACCGCATTCTCTGATCTGCACTCAGATACACTTTGCAGTTATAGAAATCGATTTTAGAAGCAACCGCCAGATTGGAAAAAGCCGTTTCATAAATCAGCAGACGGATTTGGGACTCCTCCAGTACTTTCTGTGTCAGTTTATGTAACGAACGCAGTTTTTCCGGATCAGAGGAAAGTTTTCCGGCAGAAATTGCATCTTCCAGAATTTCTTCAAACAGATCATCCGGCAGAAAATGCTCAGTCAGATGGCCGATGGACCATCTCTGATTCGGTGCCAGCAATGAAAGAAGATACTCCCGTCCGGAAATCATGTTCTCCATTGTCACTTTTCGGAACAACAGTTTTTCATGGGTGCACAATGTCTTCACATTTTTATATGCAATATTGCAGTTTTCTTCTTCCTCGCTCATCATAACCGCGATGCATCTGTCTTTATTCAGAAGAATTCCTGAAATCATAAAATCATTTCTTACCGTAAAAATCAGATGGCCTGCTGCCTGATCATCCCCGTACAACTGAAAATCAATGGCCGAGTTGACCGTCAGCAGATGAATCAGAAACAGCGTATCATTGATATAGTCCCAGCTTTCCGGCCGGATATGAATAATCATGGAATAATGTACATCCGGATATCCACCGATTTCCGGCAAATGTTCATTTTCTATCATGGTAAACTGTATTCTCTGCTCGTGCTCCACATTCAGAAGATCCAGTGCCGCCACAATGTCCAGGGAATGTACTCTTCGAAGTACCGGATGATGCATTTTGGATATGTATCGCAGCAGACTCAATTCCGGAAAACAGGAGGTCTTCGGTGCCACATCCTTTCCGGTTGCTTTCTGTGTTTCTTTAACATACTGATATTCTGCACTCAGGTTATCATGAATCGCCAGCTGCAGATCCTCCAGATTATCCACATGATAATCTGCCATCATACTCTTTTGTTTATTTTCATCGGCTGTATTGACAATACATCTGCTGATTCCTTCCAGAACCTTTTTGACCGATTTTTCAGTCGGAAGCGCGCGTCCGCTCACCCATTTACTGATATAGGAAACATCATACTGCAGTTCATTCGCCAGAACATAGTTTTTCACATCAGCTTCTGTCATCAGATCCTGCAGCAGTTTACTAAATCTGTTTTTTTCCTCCATTTCATCCCTCATGTTTCATCTAAGATAAATATGAAATCTTTCCTTTTTTCTGATTCATATGCAATAGAAATTATCCAGTTTAACTACTATACCATTTTTTGGGATTTCTGTAAATGGTTACATCTGTTTCTATCCGGTTATGCAGTTTCAGAAACACACGTCTCACACCGGTGGAATCAGATCCTCCGGTACATCAATATCCTTCAATTCTCTTCCATCCTCAATCGGAACCGCAAAACAGCTGTGTTTCCGTATGACTCTTCTGCCGCCCTGATCACCGGACAGTTCCATCAGTTCCGGTATCAGACCGGCGGAAAACATGGTCGGATTTCCCGGCATATCACCGCAGTATACCGAAGCCGTTTCATACTGCCCTTTTTTCATCTCATCAGTAGCGGAAAGAATCTTTTTTAATGTTTCCTCTGATATATACGGCTGATCTGCTGTCATAAACATGAGGTAATCCTCTGCCGAAACAGATGCAGTCTGCTGCAGATATTGCAGGGCATTTTTGATGGTAAATGAAGCTCCCTGTACACTTTCCGGGCTGTATAATGCTTTCATCGGAACTGGACTGCCTTCTTTCCCCATAGTGGTGACCGTATTCAGAATTTCATCATACTGGGAAACCACCAGAATCTTACAATCCCGGTGATTTTCCGCCGCCCGAAGCAGACAGTCCAGTCCGTGGCGGTACAGCGGTTTTCCATCCAGCATATACAATAACTTATTCAAACCAAATCGGCGGCTGTTTCCAGCCGCCATAAAAATAATATAAATCATATTTTCTCTGCTCTTATTCCCCGGATCCGGATTTCTTCTGTTCCATACTCATCAGAATCTTTTCCGGTGTGATAGGTAGTCTTCTGTGCCATACACCTGTGATTTTATAAATCGCATGTGCAATGGCCGGAGCCGGTGTATTGATTACGATTTCACCGATGGACTTGGCACCAAACGGGCCGGTGGGTTCATAGCTTTCTTCAAATTCCACACGGAGTTTTCCCATGTCCAGACGGGTGGGGATCTTATACTGCATCAGTGAATTTTCAGAAATGTGTCCGTCCGGCTGATAGGTAACGCCTTCATAAAGGGTCATGCCGATTCCCTGAACAATACCGCCCTCGGTCTGCACTCTGGCCAGGTTGGGGTTGATCACCGTGCCGCAGTCCACAACTGCCGCATAGTCAATAATATCCACTTTGCCGGTTTCTTTATCCAGTTCGATTTCAACCATACCCACCATATAGGGCGGCGGTGATACCGGTGAACAGTGGGTTGCCGTTGTCTGGGCCGCAATGGCATTGTTCATCATGGACTTGGTTGCAATATCAAAACGGGAAACAAATCCACTGCCGTCCAGTCTGCGGACACCGTCTCCGGTGAATTCCACATCACCGACTTCACAGTTCATCATTTCTGCCGCAATCTGACACATATTGCTCTTAAGCTCTTCACATGCCATTTCAACCGCCTTACCTGTCAGATATGTGGTAGAAGAAGCATAGGAACCGGAATCATAAGGAGAAGCGTCGGTATCTGCACCGAATACTTCAATTTCTTCCACAGGGCATTCCATGCACTCTGCTGCCATCTGCGCCAGAATGGTATCGCAGCCCGTACCCATATCGGCTGCACCGATAATCAGATTGTAAAAACCTTCATCCCCCAGCTTCATGGTGGCAGAACCCACATCCAGATTGGAAATACAGGATCCCTGCATGGCCAGTGCCAGACCGGCGGTGCGCACCCTGCCGTTGCCCATATCACGGACAGGTGCTTTTTCATCCCAATGGAAAAGTTCCTTACAATGAGTGATGCAGCGGTCCAGTGCACAGGCATTGGCCATTTCACCGAAGTAAGCAGGCATCTGCATACCTTCTCTGACGATATTTTTCTCACGAAGCACAATGGGATCCATGTGCAGCCGTTCCGCCAGTTCATTTACCGCGCTTTCCACAGCAAACAGGCCCTGGGTTGCACCGTATCCGCGGTAGGCACCGGATGCCTGCAGATTGGTGTAGACAACGTCATAACTGAAACGATGGGCTTCCAGACCTCCGGTGTAAAGCGGAATGGATTTATGTCCGGAAAGTCCGACAGTTGTGGGGCCGTGTTCCCCGAAGGCACCGGTATTAGACAGCGTATAGATATCCAGAGCACGGATTTTTCCATCCCTGGAAGCTCCCAGTTTTACGTGAACTTCCATCTCGTGGCGGGGAGAACCGGCAATCTGGCATTCTCTTCTGGTATAAATCATCCTTGCCGGACGGCCTGTCTTCCAGGTAACAAACGCAGGATATACTTCCGCAACCACGGTCTGTTTGGCACCGAAGCCACCGCCAATGCGGGGTTTTTCCACACGGACTCTGGATTTGGGAATATCCAGTGCGTTGGCAATGATTCGTCTGCAGTGGAATACAATCTGGGTGGAACTGATGACATGAAGTCTGCCGTAACGGTCCATTTCCGTATAGGTACGGAAGGTCTCCATCATCGCCTGCTGGGCAGGCTGTACACGCCAGGTGTGTTCTACAATTTCATCACAATCTGCCATGACAGCATCCACATCTCCATGGGAATCCACGTCGCTTGCACAGAGATTTCTCCGGTTATCCGCACCCACCGGGCAGAGTGATTTCCAGTTGTCTTCCGGATGAACCAGAATCGGATTGTCCTTTGCTGTATGCATATCCAGCACCGGCTCCAGTACCTTATAGGTTACACGGATCCGTTTCATGGCCTTGTCCACGGCTTTTTCATCTTCACCGGCAATAATAGCCACCGCATCTCCCACAAAACGAACCCTCTGATCCAGCAAAAGGCGGTCATAGGGGGACGGCTCCGGATATGTCTGGCCGGCCATGGTAAAACGTTTCTGCGGTACATCTTTATAGGTATATACAGCCACAATGCCCGGCACCTTCAGGGCAGTATCGACTTTAATCTCTTCGATCAGAGCATGGGCATGGGGGCTTCTCAGAACCTTGACCACCAGCGCATCGACGGGCGTCACATCCTCCACATAGGCGGGCTTCCCCAGAAGAAGCTGCATGGCATCTTTTTTACGGACCGGCTGTCCTACTGATTTTCTCTTATCTTCCATGGATCAGCCCTCCTTTTCTTTCTTCTGATCAAGATATGCCCGGATCCCCCGCAGCTGACCCTCATAACCGGAGCATCTGCAGAGATTTCCCGCCAGATAGGCTTTGATTTCCTCATCGGTGGGATCCGGATTTTCCCGTAAAAGGGCAATGGTGTTCATAACAAAACCGGGATTGCAGAAACCGCACTGTTCCGCTCCCTGGTCTGCCACAAATACTGCAAAGTCTGCGGCTTCTTCCT
>JBJELP010000114.1:0-12825 GCA_051879215.1 Lachnospiraceae bacterium | reverse complement strand
ATATGGTAAAGAATACGATTCTGGATGGTGTGGTTTTGTCCCAGGACGGCTATGCCACAGCAGTATCTGCCGCTGCAGAAGAAACGCTGCAGGGTATCAGTCAGGCGGTACACTGCAGAGAGGTTCTGCTGCTGGATACCATCTGTACGAGTGAAACCCTGGATATATTCAAAGACCTGATGATGACAGGGCCCGCAGACTGTCAAATCTGCATAAAAAGTCAGAATTCTGCAGGAGAAGCTGTCATAGAGGTGAACGATGGAGCTGTTTTGACGATTGCACCGAATGTGGAGATCAGTACCAATGGAACTGTTCAGACCGGAATCCACATCAAAGAGGACAGCATATTATTGTGTTATGGACAGGTGGACGATTCACAGAAAAATCAGGCAGACTGTGGGATTCTGGCAGAGGATGAGAATAGCAGGGTTGTTTTATATCCCGGGGCCATGGTGACAGGATACGGAGTCGGTATTTACAGTCGTGGAGACACGGTGCTTGCAAGAGAAGGCGGAACGCTCACAGAAACAGGAAAAGAAAAGAAGCAGGAACCAGAGCCGCCCGACAGCGTATGGGTGTTTCAGGGGGGATCTGTACATGCTGCGTCAGTCACATCCGGACAGACCATTACCGGAAATACCGGAAATGGGATTGTACAGGATGGAGGGACGTTGACTGTTTCCAGCGGACTCATTTATGGAAATGGAACGCTGGGCGGAACAGGGACAGAGGGCTCCTACGGCGGCGGGGTCCGGCTGAAGAACGGAGCTGTCATGAATATGACCGGCGGAACCATTTCAGCAAACTGTGCGGTCTATGGGGGCGGAATCTACCTGGAGGAAGGCTGTACATTGAATCTGAAGGGCGGAATGATTGGAGGAACCAGGTTCTATGATCCGGAAGGAACCAATACCTACACCAGTGGAAATTATGCAAGAGAAAACCGGCTGCCTTCCAATGGGATGTTATATGCAAAAGGCGGTGGCGGTGGAATCTGTTCCTTAGGCAAGGTCAACGCCACCGGGAACTCCAGTGTGAACATTGCCTACAACTGTACAGAAGGCAGTGTGGGAGGCGCCGGATTGCTGATTGGAGACGGGGTGGCTCATTTTTCGGGAAATGTGACGATCCATCATAACCAGGCCCTGTCCTCCGCCTGCGGATCCAGCCTTGGGCTGTCCGGAAGCGATGACCCGGAAGGGGAAGGTGCCGGTATCCGGTTAGGGTTAGAAGCCTCCGGTTACCAGGGAAGATGTACGATTAATTGCCTGGATCAGGAGGATTTCCCGGAGGTTGTGGGCACTGTTGTAATCAGAGATAATATATCCACCGGTGATGGCGGAGGAATCTTTGTTTCCTCAGATGCTTATAATCAGATTGTGGTCAAAGGAGATACATCGATCTGTGGAAATACTGCCCGGAACCAGGGCGGAGGCGGGATTAAGACGGAAGGTGGTTCTGTCTTTTTGTATGAGACTGCCGTGTACGAAAATACGTCAGAGGTAAGCAGTGGAGGCGGTGTAGCAGGTGCCGGTGTTATAGACCTTGAGAACTGTGAGATATACAGTAACCGTTCCGGTGCAGGCGGAGGAGGCATCGCAGTAGGTACTTCTCTGAAAGGTGCGGCCGGAATCGGCTATGTACATGGCTGTCATATTTATGACAATACTTCTGGCAGGGATGGTTCCGGTGTGGATGTGCAGAGCGGTGCTTCTGTCAACATACAGGGGGACAGTCAGGTGTATCAAAATACAGGAGGAAACGGAGGCATATGCTGTGCCCCGTCGGCCAGTCTTGTCCTGGGTGTATCCGACACCTATGGAAATGGCGGATATGGATTATTCAATCAGGGAAATACGGATGTGAGAGGAACAGTGACAATGGGATTTGCGTCCTATACGTCCGCATCTTCCTGCTGCGTTCTGCCAAATGAAAGCGGAGGTATCTGTAATGCGGGGACGATGACGGTCAGCACCAGCAAAGTTTTTTGTGTTTACGGCGGACAGGAGACGGCACTGACAAACAGAGGAACCATGACCTTTCAGAATAAAACCTGTTCTTCCTTTTATGGGAAAAACACGGAAAATGTCATCCTGAATACAGGAACATTAACGACAGAGGGAAAAGGCTTTTTTAATTCCCCCATCGTAACAGTTGCAGGAGAACATGCATCTTATGGACTGAACAATGATGGAGGGACTGTGAGATGGGGCGGAACTGTGAAGGGAAATTATGAGATTACGGATACCGGGCTGCAAAAAGGGACTGCCACAACAGGAATCGGTTATGGAATATACAATCATGATGCAGGGGATGTTTCCCTGACGGGTGGAAACTGTCTGGATTGTGAAGAATACGGGGTGTATTGTCAGACCGGATCCGGGCTGCATATGTCCGGTGAAGCGGTTGTGGATACCCAAAACCCGGTTTTCCTGGAGCAGGACTGCTATATTGACATTGACGGTCAACTGACGGCAGATGGAGTGATTGCCATGCTGGATACAGCCACAGACCGGGATCGCCGCCCGGGACGTATTATGGCGAAGGTCAGTTATTCCGGTGGAAATGGTGCTGCGGAATTATACGGAGCAGAGGGAGCAAAACGATTTCTTCTTGCCTATGACCGGGTGGATGGAGGAACGGAGGCATTTCTGCTTGACGGGAGCGACATACAGGGGGTGACAGAGGCAGTGGCACAGACCATATCAGAGGAGGATATCTATCTGAGTACCCGCATCGAAGCGCAGACAGACAGCCGTTTGGAGGCATGGCTCTATAACCGTACTGCCTGGCTGGGCAGCCAGATGGCAGGAAGCAAGCAGGATCCTCAGTATCAGTATTTCCGGGAAGGGGATACCGGTGTGATCACATTTTCCTGTACCAATCTGACGGAGGTACTTATCCGATGGCCTGACAGCGGAGCTGCACAGGAGCTGAAAACATATGATGGAAACAGAACCTGTGTAGTAGATGCTGACTATAACATTACAGAACTGACAGAGGATATTTCTCTGCCATTTGAATACAGCAGCTATCAGTTTCACATTCCCATGGGAACACCGGAGGGTGTTTACTATGTAACGGTTCTCGGGAGAAATGAGGCAGGACAGGAATTCAGCCAGATCCTTCCGGTGATCGTAGGGAACACAGCCCGGTCGGCAACGTTTCGGACCCGCATCCGCTAGGGAAAACCTGTGTGATTGTGATACACTTGTCTAAAAGGCCCGAGAAAAGAAATCGTTTTCTTCTTTATAAAATCGTAAGAATATCTTCCATAAACCCGCATGGTATTTTCTCAATCTCTATGCTATACTTACATAGAGTTTTAGGAGAAACTCCCGATTTTTCGTTTACAAGAGAGTTGAAGCGGATGAGTCCCTCAAAATTAAGGGATAACAGGGAGTTGAAGTGTTGAAGACACTTTGTTCATCAGAGAAAGAGGTGCCATAGGGCATGGGTAAAAAGTACGATTCAAGAAAAAAACAAGGTATCCGATGGTTTGAGTGTATCCTGGTTTTGGTTCTGATTGTGGTGTTGATGCTGAAGATGACGGACTTTGTGGAAAGCCACAGGGCACCGGTACAAAAGGTCGTCAGTGATGCACCGGAGTTTACGGTAGATCTATTATCTGTAAATGAGTATTCCAGACCGGGAATCGAGAGAAGTCAGATCAACGGGATCGTGATTCACTACACAGCGAATCCCGGCAGTACGGCAAAGCAGAACAGAGATTATTTTGAGGGCCTGAAGGATTCAAAGATCACAAAGGCAAGCTCCCATTTTATCGTAGGAATTGACGGCGAGATCATTCAGTGCGTGCCTGTCGCAGAACTGGCCTATGCGTCCAATGAGCGCAATTCAGACACCATTTCCATCGAGTGCTGTCATCCGGATGAGACAGGGAAGTTTACGAAAGAAACATATGATGCATTGATTGAGCTGACCGCATGGCTCTGTGGCAAGTATGGACTGGAAACAGAAGATATTATCCGACATTATGATGTTACCGGTAAAGCCTGTCCGGTCTATTATGTAGAACATGAAGATGCATGGGAAACATTGAAACAGGATGTGCAGAATTATATCAATGAACATGGAGAAAAAGTAAAATAATATATGAATACATTGTATGAAGCATTAGTGAAAAATAAAAATGTGAGAGAATCACTGGTTCTGCTGAAACAGAGGCTGAAAAATCAGAGTGATAAGGCATTGTTTGAAAAATACAGCGGAAAAAATTATGATTTCCTTATGAAGTTGCTGATCCATGAGGATCCAAAGGTTCGTCAGCATGCTGCAGGGGTATTGGGTGTTCTTCATTGTCAGGAAGCGCTGGATGTTCTGTGGGATGCCTATGAAGCGGAGGATACCAGATTTGTCAGGGCAGAATATGTGAAAGCAATGGCCAGTCTGGATTGTAAAGAGTATCTGCAGGAATTCCGCCAGAAACTGAAAGAGTTGACGAAAATGCAGCCAGGAGAAGAAGAAAAAAAACATGTACAGGCTGAGATCCGGGAAATACAGAAGCTTCTCCTGAGCCAGGACAAGGTTTCCAAACATGTCTTTAAGGGGCAGTATCTCCCGAATGAAGTGATTTTGACAACATTACCTGCTTTTCGAACCGTTACAGCAAAACAGATCAAAAATGCAGCTGTTTCCATGATCGGTGCAGGCGTAAAGACAAAGACGACAGATCTGGACAGCATTATGAAGATTCGTACGTTCAGGGAATTGTTGTTTGTATTGCATGGTGTGAAGACATTGGAACCGGATCCAAAGAAAGTTGCAGAGGGCTTGCTGGCTTCGGATATGATGGAAATCATTCAAAAGAACCATGAAGGAGATGGGCCATATTTCTTCCGGCTGGGAATCGCAGGCGAGATGGATATGGAGAAAAAAAGCACCCTGATCAAAAAGGCTGCACAGCTTCTGGAAGAGTTCACAGACAGAATGCTGGTAAACTCTGCGTCACATTATGAGCTGGAGATTCGGCTGATACAGGACAAGGAAGGCAGATTATATCCATGCTTAAAGTTCTTCACGCTGCCGGACAATCGGTTTGCCTATCGAAAGTATCATGTTTCCACAGGTATGCAGCCATATGTGGCAGCCGGATTATTAAAGCTGGCAGAGGAATATACCGGGGAGCATGCTCAGATTTTAGACCCGGTCTGCGGAACCGGAACAATGCTTATTGAACGCAATTATCTGAAACCTGCCAGAACGTCCTATGGACTGGATATTTTTGGTGAGGCTATTGAAAAGGCCAGGGCCAATACAAAGATTGCAAATATGCATATCAATTATGTCAACCGGGATTTCAGGGATTTTTCCCATGAATATCTATTTGATGAGATGATTGCAGATATGCCCAAAAAGGGGGCACTTTCCTACGATGAACTGAGTGCTCTTTATCAGAAATTGTTTGACAGGGCGCAGGAATGGCTGAAGCCCTCCGGAATTTTGTTTTTGTATTCCGCGGAAGTGGGATTTGTAAAAAAACAGATTCGTATCCATGAAAAGTTTAGATTGGAAAGAGAATTCTGCATCAGTGAAAAACAGAAGCAGTATTTCTATGTGATTCGATATATATAAAATTGAAAGAGGTTTGTATGTGAGATTTCACGTGACGTGAATAACAAAAAAACTCGTAAAACATTTGTTTTACGAGTTTTTTAATGCAGGAAAAGGGACTTGAACCCTCATGAACGCAATGTTCACACGGACCTGAACCGTGCGCGTCTGCCAATTCCGCCATTCCTGCAAAAATGCGGAAGATGGGACTTGAACCCACACGACTGCAATAGTCACAAGATCCTTAGTCTTGCTCGTCTGCCAGTTCCGACACTTCCGCATATGTCGGCAAATCTTGCCGACCCGAATATATTATCAAAACATATTTGAATTGTCAACATTATTTTCGCATTTTTTTAATAATTTTATTTTTACATTTTTATAATAATTTATTTAAAAAAAGTAGTGAGAACACCATTGCTGAAAAAGGATAAAATCAGTGCAGAAATCAGGTTCCCAAGAAAAACACTGAAGATAATTTTCCTTGGAGACATACCAAGAACACTGGCGATAATGGCCCCCGTCCATGTCCCTGTGCCGGGAATGGGAACTGCCACGTATGCTACAATAGCCCAATGTCCAAACTTCTTCCATTTTGGAAGATTCTTATTTGTGATTTTATCCATCCATCCGATAAATCGTTTTAAATATCCTTTTCTTTTGCAGGCACTGTAAAACCATCTGGTAAAATAGGCCAGGAAGGTAAGGATGATGGTACTGCCGATAATGGCTGAAACGTAAGCTACTACCGGATGTAGTCCAACGGCCTGCCCAAATGGAATTGCTCCTTTTACTTCAATCGCCGGAATCATTGAAACTAGAGCCGTCCATATCATTCGTTTTAATATTAGCATGATATCAAGTCCTCCGTATAACATTATTACCAAATTTTCCTTAAAAAGTAAATCCAATTTAGAAATTCTTAATAAAAAACTAAGCCCTTTCTTGTATTGTTGCCAGGATTCATGCTAGAATTTTAATATTCTAATGAAAAAGAGAGAGGTGTGTCATGATAAAGCTTGGTTCACATGTTGGAATGTCCGGAAAGGACATGTTTTTAAATTCTGTAAAAGAGGCGGTTTCCTACCATGCGGATACATTTATGGTGTACACAGGAGCACCGCAGAATACCCGCCGAAAAGAGATCGATCAGTTGAATATTCCGGCAGCCTGGGATTACATGAGGGAACATGGAATTGAAGAATTTGTTGTTCATGCTCCATATATTATCAATCTTGGCAATGCAGTAAAGCCGGAGACCTATCAGTTGGCGGTGGATTTCCTTGCACTGGAGCTTGAGCGGACCCATGCGATGGGAAGTAATATTCTGATCCTTCATCCGGGTTCCCATGTGGGAGAGGGTGTTGATGTGGGAATCAGACAGATCATCCAGGGGCTGAATCAGGTGCTGACAGCAGATACACCCTGTTATATTGCCCTGGAAACCATGGCGGGCAAGGGTTCTGAGATCGGCCGCAGTTTTGAGGAACTGGCCCGTATTTACGATGGCGTTGCATGCAATGACAAGCTGCGGGTTTGCTTTGATACCTGCCATACCCACGATGCAGGATATGACATTGTAAATGATTTTGACGGAGTGATAGAGCAGTTTGATCGTCTGTTGGGAAAGGATCAGATTGCAGTATTTCACATTAACGACAGTAAAAATGTCCGGGGCGCAGGCAAGGACAGACATGCCAACCTGGGGCAGGGAGAGATCGGATTTGATGCAATCTATAACATTGTACATCACCCGGAATTTACCCAGGTGCCAAAGATCCTTGAGACACCATATATTCCTGATCCGGTGGATCCGAAAAAATCATGGCCGCCATACAAAGAAGAAATTGCCCGACTGAGAGGGTAGGACATCATTCTGGTATTATCAAAACCAAAAGATTCCGAGAGTACATATTATACCTGGGAGGAAACACTATGAAATTGATCTCATGGAATGTAAATGGACTGAGAGCCTGTGTCACAAAAGGCTTTCTGGATTTTTTTAAAGAAATAGATGCAGATTTTTTCTGTCTGCAGGAAACAAAGCTTCAGGAAGGACAGATTGAGCTGGAACTGGAGGGATATCATCAGTACTGGAATTATGCAGAGAAAAAGGGGTACTCCGGTACGGCAATCTTTGCAAAGAAAGAAGCCCTCTCTGTCCGGTATGGACTTGGAATTCCGGAACATGACAGAGAAGGCCGTGTGATTACACTGGAGTATGACAGCTTTTTCCTGGTGACCTGTTATACGCCAAATTCCCAGAACGAGCTGGCACGACTTCCATACCGTATGGAGTGGGAGGATGCCTTCCGTCAGTATCTTCTCACATTGGATGAGAAGAAGCCCGTGATTGTATGTGGTGACTTAAATGTTGCCCACAGGGAAATTGACTTAAAAAATCCGAAGACCAACCGGAATAATGCGGGGTTTACCGATGAGGAACGGGAAAAGATGACCCTGTTGCTGGAAAGTGGTTTTACAGACACCTTCCGTTATTTTTATCCGGATATGGAACAGATTTATTCCTGGTGGTCCTATCGGTTCAAAGCAAGAGAGAAAAATGCCGGTTGGCGTATTGACTATTTCCTGACCTCCGGACGGCTGGACGACAAGCTTGTGGATGCAAGAATCCATACAGATATCATGGGATCCGATCACTGTCCGGTAGAACTTGAGATCGGGATAGAATAAATGTGATTTTTTCCTGAATTTTATGCTTCATTCATTGAATTTCATAGAATTCTTTGATAAAATACGATTCATATTCTTTTTCTATTGAAAAACAAAAATCTTTCACTGAATGCGGAAAGGAATTAGATGCAGTTTCGTGAACGATATGACATTTTAAAACGATTAGGCAGAGGCTCCAATGCATCTGTCTTTTTAGTGCGTGATAAGCATCTTGATAAGCAATGGGCGGCAAAGATTTTTGACACGACTCATTTTCGAAACCGGGAGCTTCTGGCTGTTGAAAATGAAATTCGAATCTTAAAGCAGGTTCAGTCACTGGATTTGCCAAGGATTGTAGATTTGTACAGAGAATCCCATCAGATTTGTATGGTCATGGATTACCTTCAGGGGGTTGCTCTGAATACTTATGTAAAAACATATGGTCCTGTTAGAGAATATCCGGCGGTCTGCTGGATGGAGGAACTGTGCGGCATTTTAAGTCAGCTGCATCATATGGACCCACCAATTCTGTACTGTGACCTGAAGCCGGAAAATATTATTCTGAAAAATGAGGGAAAGCTGGCGTTGATTGATCTGGGAAGTGCCAGAGTGTTGGATGGAAACCCGGGGCAGATGCCGGCCCTTACCGGCAGCAGCGGATATACGGCGCCGGAATTGTTTCAGAAGCAGGATCAAAATCCGGGTACTCCTGAAACTTTATCACCGGGAGCAGATATTTACAGCGTGGGTGCTGTGGGAGCTTTTCTGGTGACAGGCATGCATCCCGGACACTGGGCACAGATGAAGGACGGATTTTCCAGGCCCTTTGTACAGCTTGTGGATAAATGCCTGTCTGAGCAGACCGTGCGAATCAGAGATTGTGAAACATTAAAAAAGGAAATGAAAGGCTGGCACGGAAAATATATATAGGGATTGTCGTTAGAATACATATTTTGATACAGTTACAGAATTGTCAGGAGGATGTGTATGACAATTAGAGAACAGATAGAACTGACAGAGCGAACCTATCTCAGTCCGTTCGCAACCTTAAGTGAAAATTCTGCAGGAAGAGAAGTTGAGGAGGAAGCTTGCGATATCCGCCCGGTGTTTCAGAGAGACCGGGACAGGATACTGCACTGCAAGTCTTTTCGTCGTTTAAAACATAAAACACAGGTATTTTTATCTCCAAAGGGAGATCACTATAGAACCAGACTGACCCATACGCTGGAGGTATCCCAGACAGCCAGAACCATTGCAAAGGCCCTGCGCCTGAATGAGGAGCTTGTGGAGGCCATTGCCCTTGGCCATGATCTGGGTCATACGCCATTTGGTCATTCCGGGGAAAGTATGCTGAATGAGCTGTGTGAAGGCGGTTTCCGCCACAACGAGCAGAGTGTCCGCATTGTGGAAAAGCTGGAAAAAGAAGGAAAAGGACTGAATCTGACCTGGGAAGTCCGGGACGGAATCTTAAATCATCAAACCAGCGGCATGCCATCCACACTGGAAGGGCAGATTGTCAGACTTTCCGATAAAATCGCATACATACATCACGATATCGACGACGCAGTCCGTGCACATGTCATGCGTGAAGAGGAGGTACCCATGGAATACCGCCAGGTTCTTGGCATGTCTACCAAGGAGCGTCTCAATACCATGATTCATGATATTATCCTTCACAGTGAAGGAAAAAATGAAATAGCCATGTCGGCGGATGTGGCAGAGGCAATGAATGGACTGCGGGAATTTATGTTCCGTCATGTGTATACCAGTCCGGTGGCCAAGGGTGAAGAAGTGAAGGCGAAAGAATTGCTGGAATATCTGTTTCATTACTATATGGAGCACGAAGAACTGCTGCCGGCACAGTATATTACCATGCTGGAGAATGGGGAAAAGCAGGACCGTGTGGTCTGTGACTATATTGCAGGTATGACGGATCAGTATGCAGTTGCAAAGTTCCGGGAATACTTTCTTCCAAAATCCTGGCAGGTTTACTAGGAAAATATAGCCAGAAAGACATATGTTTAAAAGATTCCGAGAGTACATATTTAGAAAAAGGAGGAGGAAAGATGCCGTTTTATTCAGATGAATTAATTGAAGAAATACGATCTCGTAATGACATTGTAGATGTGATTTCCGGTTATGTGCGTCTGACAAAAAAAGGCAGCACATACTTTGGATTGTGCCCGTTCCACAATGAGAAAACACCTTCCTTCTCCGTATCACCCAACAAACAGATGTATTACTGCTTTGGATGTGGAGCCGGCGGAAACGTCATCACATTTATTATGCAGTATGAAAACTACACTTTTTATGAAGCGTTAGAGCTTCTGGCAGACAGAGTGGGCATAGAGCTTCCCAAAAAGGAACTGTCCCCGCAGCAAAAAAAAGAGGCGGACAAGCGTGCCAGGATTCTGGAGATCAACAAAGTTGCCGCCAGGTATTTTTACATGCTGCTGCGCAGTGAACAGGGAACCCATGCCAGAAATTATTTTGAAAAGCGGGGATTATCCCGGGAGACCATGAAAAAGTTTGGGCTGGGATATTCCAATAAATATAGTGATGATCTCTATCGATATTTGAAAAAAGAAGGTTATGATGACGAAATCCTGAGAGAGAGCGGTCTGGTTTCTATTGATGAAAAACGGGGCGGCTGCGACAAGTTCTGGAATCGTGCCATGTTTCCTATCATGGACGCGAATAACCGGGTCATCGGGTTTGGAGGACGGGTCATGGGAGATGGAGAGCCAAAATATCTGAATTCTCCGGAAACGGCAGTTTTTGACAAGAGCCGGAATCTCTATGGACTGAATCTTGCGCGGTTGTCCAAGAAGCCACAGATACTGCTCTGTGAAGGATATATGGATGTGATTGCGCTCCATCAGGCAGGATTTGACAATGCGGTTGCATCTTTAGGAACCGCTTTTACACAGGGTCATGCCAATCTGCTGAAACGGTACACCAAGGAAGTGTACCTTACCTTTGACAGTGATGGGGCAGGTATCCGGGCAGCGCTCAGGGCACTTCCGATTTTAAAAGAGGCAGGAATCACAGCCAGGGTCATCAACATGAAGCCTCACAAGGATCCGGATGAGTTTATCAAGGCACTGGGGGCAGATGCCTTCCAGAAGCGCATTGATGAGGCAGAAAACAGTTTTCTGTTTGAAATCCGAATCTTACAGCAGGAATACGATCTTGGTGATCCGGAAAGTAAGACAAGCTTTTTTAAGGAAGTTGCAAAGCGGATATTGAGCTTCCCGGAGGAGCTGGAGCGGGAAAACTACATAGAGGCAGTGGCGACCAGGTATCATGTCGGCTTTGAACAGCTTCGCAGCATGGTGAAGCATCACGGTACCACAGGTTCTTACACGGCAAAGGAAAAAACACCACTCAAGAGCGGTATTCAAAAGGATAAGAAGAAAGCAGACGGTATGAAGCAGTCACAAAAGCTGCTTTTGACCTGGCTGATTGAGGATAGCAGACTCTTTCAGGTGGTTGAAAAATACATCGGGCCAGAGGATTTCACGGAACCGATTTATCGGGAAGTGGCAAAAATGCTGTTTGAACAGTATCACAGCAATGCGTTGAATCCGGCCCGGATCATCAGTTGTTTTTCAGAAGAAGAACAGCAGAAAGAAGTAGCGGCGTTATTTAACGCCCGATTAAATTCCGTAGAAGGCAAGGCCCAGCGGGAAAAAGCACTAAACGAAACAATTGTCCGGGTGAAACAGGCCAGTCTGGATTACAGACGAGAACATCTGGATCCAACAGATATGGTTGGTCTGATGCAGATCATCAACGATCAGAAACAGTTGGAGCAGATGGGCAAATTGCATATTTCTATTGATTAAGGACAAAATAAAAACAATTCATGGAAGGATGGATAAGATGGCAGAACAGATGGACCAGAAGACAACAGAAAAAGCAGTAGTAGATTTCTCTGCAAAATTGCAGGAACTGCTGGCTTTGGCAAAGAAGAAAAAGAATATCCTGGAGTACCAGGAAATCAGTGACTTTTTTAAAGACCTGGAGCTGGGTGCAGACCAATTTGACAAGATTCTCGAATTTCTGGAACAGAATGGTATAGATGTACTTCGCATTACCGCAGATGAGGATGTGGATGATGTGCTCATCACAGAGGATGACGATGATATTGAGGTGGAAAATATCGATCTTACCGTTCCGGATGGTGTGAGTATCGAGGACCCGGTCCGTATGTATTTAAAGGAGATTGGTAAAGTGCCGCTTTTGACCGCAGAGGAAGAAATCGAACTTGCACAGAGAATGGAAGAAGGGGATGAAGATGCCAAAAAACGTCTGGCAGAAGCAAACCTTCGTCTGGTGGTAAGTATTGCAAAACGCTATGTAGGCCGTGGAATGCTGTTCCTGGATCTGATTCAGGAAGGAAACCTTGGTCTGATCAAGGCAGTTGAAAAGTTCGATTACCGCAAAGGGTATAAATTCAGTACTTACGCAACCTGGTGGATTCGTCAGGCCATCACCCGTGCCATCGCCGACCAGGCAAGAACCATCCGTATTCCGGTGCATATGGTAGAAACCATTAACAAACTGATCAGAGTA
>JBJELP010000113.1:0-2884 GCA_051879215.1 Lachnospiraceae bacterium | reverse complement strand
GTTTGATATAGGGCATTTTACTCTAAAGTACATGGCAGAATGGAGTTGACTCTCTCAAATGGATTATCCTCAGAACTTATCTGAATCAGATCGTCGCTGGTTCGATCTGATACAGGAATGCAGAACCAGTGGCAAATCGGACAGGCAGTGGCTTGCTGAAAACGGCATTGCTCCGCCGACTTTTTATTATCATGTCAAGCAGCTTCGCAAGAAGGCCTGCGAAATCCCTGCAGGTTTATCGAACAGAGTATCTGAAATACAGGAAGTAGTACCTCTTGTTATAGAAGATATTCCCTCTGGAAAACCAGTTGCTCTTTCGGACGAACCAGATATAAGATCAGATAACACCACAATCCGGCTGACTATCCGGGGTGTGACCGTTGGGATCACCAATGATGCAACACAGGCTATTATCCAGAATACTATTGCTGCGTTGCGGTTCCTGTGTTAGGTGATATCTCGGGGATTCCAAAAATTTTCTGCGTGACGGGTGTGACAGACATGAGACGCAGTATAGATGGATTGATGGCAATCATCCGGGATACTTATAAGATGGATCCATACGCACACGCATTGTATCTCTTTTGCGGAAAAAGACGTAACACGATCAAAGCTTTATATTTCGACCGGGATGGCTTCTGCATTTTATACAAAAAGATAGATGGTCCGGGAAGGTTTCAATGGCCTAAAAATGCAGATGAAGTCCGTCCCCTGACAAGGCAGGAATTCAGATGGCTGATGGAAGGGTTATCTGTTGACCAGCCAAAAGCAATACAGCCAGCTCCCAAACAAAATAGAACCTTCTGATTTGTGCAATATGGAGAAAAAAATATTTTTTAGGGCAACCATTTTTTTGTTGAAAAGTCGGTTGTCCACATCCATATCCCGAGAAAACCGGTTATTTCAGGATGAGCTTTATGACTCAGGATATGGATGTGGATAACACTTTTGAAAACTGCTGAAAACAGCGATTTTTATCATTTTTTCGCAGATTTTAGAAATAGTTATTCACGTCAAAATGACGAACGTCCCGCTTTGCTGAGTTTGCAAAAACTCCTTATGTTTCCTATAATTATGATAGAAAAAACAAGGAGAAACGGGATGTCGGCAGAAAAACAGATCAAAATTTTAAATATGGTAATCGAGACACAGGCATCCCGTATCAATGAACAGGAAGCATTGATCAGGGATCTTCGTGATACGATCAAAGAACTGCGTTCCCTGAAAGCAAATCTTGAAGAGACACTTGAAGAATTGCGACGTCAGCTGTTTGGAACCAAAAGCGAAAAAACACATACATCAAAACAGTCAGATGAGCAGAAAGAGGAAAAAAAGTCTGTTCCTGTAAAAGCTCATGAAAGAAAACGCAAAGCAAAAGCAACAAGGGATGAGCTTTATGCAGATCTCCCGATTCGCGAAATCGTCTGTCCTGTTCCGGAAGAAGAACGCTATTGCGACTGGTGCAATGCGGAAATGGTTCCGATGAACCTTAAGTTTGTCAGGGAAGAGATCCGGATCACACCGGCGGTAGTGGAAAGGATCCACTACATGCAGGAAGTCCTCATCTGTCCGGAGTGCCATAAAGATCATGACGGTTCCTTTAAAGAAGGCACCGTACCCAAAGCACTGATCCCTCATAGTCCTGCTTCTGCATCAGCAGTAGCTTACGTTATGTTTAGCAAGGCCTTTATGGGATTGCCGTATTACAGGATGGAGTCTGCACTCAGCCAGCTTGGGGCAACGATACCAAGAGAGACCTTGGCTAACTGGTGTATTATCAGCAGTCAGAGATATCTGCTTCCGATATTTATGCTCCTGCATGAAGAACTTCTGAAACGGGACGTAATACATGCAGATGAAACCACATGTCAGGTTTTACGTGAAGAAGGTAAAGCAGCACAGTCGGTTTCCTATTTCTGGATCTACACCAGTGGATCAGATGGTCTTCCGGGAATTGTATTGTATGAATACCAGCCGGGAAGAAAAGGTATCTATCCAAAACAGTTCCTGGAAGGTTTTCATGGTAAACTCCAGTGTGATGGTTATCAGGGCTATAATCAGGTGGTAGACGTCATGCTCCTCTGCTGCAGTGCTCATGCAAGGCGAAAGTTTTATGAAGCACTTCCGTCAGAGAAGAAGAAAACAATAAAACTGCTTGACATTAATTCTCCGGAAGCTATAAAGGAACCTGAAATACCTCAGGAAGATCTTGAAAAATACATTCCAGCGGAGATAGGGGTTGCATATTTCAACAAACTCTTTTATCTGGAACGGGAATTCAAGGATCTGGACCCGGAAGAACGAAAAACAAAAAGAATAGAACAGGAAGTTCCGGTATGGGATAACTTTTTTGCCTGGCTCGATACACTGAAACCAACCGGTGGAAGCAAGCTCGAGAAAGCGGTGAACTATGCCCAAAATCACAAGGATACATTACGCAACTATCTTGAAGACGGATGTTGTGAACTATCTAATAACAAAGCCGAAAGAGAAGCAAAAAGCTACGCAATAGGCCGCAAGGCTTCGCTGTTCCATACATCAGTGGATGGAGCAGTTGCTGCAAGTATCATATACAGTCTGGTAGAGACTGCAAAAGCAAACAATTTGAATGTGTTCCAGTACATCTACACGTTATTGCTGTACATGCCGGGTTACAAAGACAGGCCCGAAGGTATTGAACAGCTGCTTCCGTGGAGTGATTTCATCAAGGAACGTTGTTCAGGCTTAATAGATGTTGAAACGGTGACGGTTGAAAATCATCCGACGTTGCCAATTTAAAAGAACAAATAAGCGGTGGATGAGGTGTGCGTCATGTAGTTCATCGCTTACCAAAAAAATATATCTTCTGAATTGTTAGCCAGCTTTGGACGGCAACTAACAGAGA
>JBJELP010000112.1:0-12875 GCA_051879215.1 Lachnospiraceae bacterium | reverse complement strand
GCCATAATCGCTGCAGCACCCATTTCCATGGCTTCACATGCCTGAGAAGGTCTTCCGATACCTGCATCCACAATAATCGGCAGGTCGATTTCATCGATCAGAATCTGAATGAAATCTTTTGTAGCCAGACCCTTGTTGGAACCAATGGGGGATGCCAGCGGCATAATCGTTGCAGCACCCGCATTGGCAAGATCACGGGCTGCATTTAAATCCGGATACATATATGGCATAACCACAAATCCTTCCTTTGCCAGAATTTCAGTTGCCCTGATGGTTTCATTATTATCAGGAAGCAAATATTTGGTATCACGCATGATTTCAACTTTTACAAAATCACCGCAGCCCAGTTCACGGGCAAGTCTGGCAATACGAACAGCTTCTTCAGCTGTTCTTGCACCGGAAGTATTCGGAAGCAATGTCACACCTTCAGGAATAAAATCGAGAATGTTTTCCTGGTCTTTTGTATTGGCACGGCGAACGGCCAGCGTAATTATCTCCGCACCGGCATCCCGTACCGCAGCTTCAATCAGATTCAGAGAATATTTACCGGAGCCCAGAATAAAACGGGAATGAAATTCATGTCCGCCAATTACTAATTTATCTGTCATATCATTATCCTGCTTTCTTTTCGTTAAACTTTTTTATAGGAAATTTGTTTCACCAGCAATGATTCGAATCACTGCATGGGCCTGATGTGCCGCACACAACATTACTCTTGATGCGACCAGTCCGATTCCGTCTGCCACATCGCTGGCTTCATCACCGCACAAAATGAAATGCGAAGTGATTTTTCTTGTTTTTATCGTATTTGCTGAGCCAATCCCTGCCATACCGGAACCGGCAACAAGGTATTTCTCCGGCATCCGTTCAAAAATACCATCTACCAGCATTGCCTTTTCCTCCGCACGGTCAAATGCTTCGCAGATAATATCTGCATCCTGCAGGAGTTCGCTCATATTATTCTTTGTTATTTTCACATTGTGTGTTTCAATTTCTGTATATGGGGAAATTTCAGAAAGATTTTCCGCAAGGGCATCACATTTCATCATGCCAATCTGTGCGGCTTTATATTGCTGTCTGTGCAAATTGGTAAGATCTACCTGATCGAAATCAATCAGAATCAGTTTCCCGATTCCCGCCCTTGCAAGACAGATGGCAATATGGGAGCCGAGACCTCCCAATCCACAGACTGCCACTGTTGTGTGCAGCAGTTTGTCCTGCAGATACTCACCATGTCTTTCCGTCAATGCCCGCAGCCATTCTTCTTTGGAAGGAAGCATCACGATCAGCCTCCTCCGACAAAACTAACCACTTCCAGAGAATCTCCATCCTCCAGAACGACTTCTTTATATACTGCTTTTGGAACAATCTCTCCATTCCGTTCAACGGCAATTCGCAAGGGATCAAAATGAGTTGTTTCAAGATATTCTGCCAGTGTTTTTCCTTCAACAGGCAGAAGTTCTCCATTTACCTTAACCATATGGTACCTCCTTTTCAGATGATTTGGTGATTATTACCTCCATTGTATGAGGAACGGCATAAAACAGCGTCACTTCCCCATAAAAAGGTACGGGTATCCTGATACCCGGAAGGTCGGTCGAAACTGAATGGTTTCCTCTCACGCCGGAACACGGCTTCCCATCGCTGTTTTACAAGACATAGGGCGCTCCCCCTCGTCCGCCACGGACTGACCGTGGATGCCGTCATCACTTCCTTTCAATCAAAAAGGAGATACCTGTAAAGGTACCTCCGAAAGAATCTGTCACAACTTCCTACGGCGGCATTACCCGCATCAGGTTATGGGTCGATGGTCATACCATCCTCTCAGCCTGTCATACAAGCTCCCCTGTGTATGTTACATATTATAATCATTTTCTGTCAAAATTCAAGTTTTTTATTTTTCATGTGGACTATATGTGGACAGAGAGCCATTTTCAGCGGAAACTGGAAAAGGCCATACCCTCAAAATCCCATCTGCATCTGGGTTTCTGAGCGGTATGACCTTCAAAGGAGATTTAAGAAATACAAAGGAGGATTTCCTGAGATTGTTTCACGCATAACATTCAGGAAAACATAAGACCAGACAAATTTATACGCACCTTTCTGTCTGTGCCTTACACGCCTTATTATATATTCGTCAAATTTATCTGTCAATATCCCCGGATTTTTTCATTCATTTGCACAAATTTGTTTGTTTTTCTCATTTTCCTATAAAAATAATCACCAAATATCAGCTGTCAATTTCGTATATAATCCCCTTTTTTCAGTCAGAAGAATGAATTCATACACACTTTTTTCCAAAAAGTCTGAACAAAAGGGAGATTATGTACGGCTTTGGACAGGATAGTGATGCTACCGCAGCCGATCTCCTTCGAATCTTCTTCTTGTTTTCAGATATCGTTCCAGGGCGTAATACTTTTCCTCCACCGATCCGCCGCCGGTTTCAAAGTCAAGGGATAATGCCATGGATTCCAGCATACCATCGGTTACTTCGCCTTTCATTCCTTCCAATATGTTCAATTTTTCACTGCAGGATGTGGATTCCAGAAAAGCAATCATCTTCTCCTGCAGTTTATTTGCCATATTCGCTGTGGAAGATATCCCGTTCCCTGCATTTGATGATGTGTACTCCACATCATCTATCGGATTTCCAACAGCCGTTCTGATTTCTTCTTCTGACCAGACGGTAAGCTGAAATGCGCCATTCAGTTCCTGACATAGATAAACCGTCGAACCATTCTGATGACTGACTGCATCTCCCACAACAAGATATTTTGTTTTTTCTTTTGAAAATTGATAACCTCTGCTGAATTCTTTCACAATATCACCTTCCTGTTTCCTCTTTTATACTTTCATTTTTATTTCAATCCACTCTCGGCAAGATTAATGGAGTACAACTTATGGAACAAATGACCGTTATTCGATCCCTCAATTCCTGATCCCCTGCTGCCTAATCAGGATTCCCTGCTTTTCAGACTCAGAAATGCACATAAATTCCCTCTCTTCCCACGGGTATACCGATGGGAAAACAGCAGTTCCGGATTGCAGCAGGTACAGACATTGGTGATCACCAGATGTTCTTCTTCGATACCCGCTTCTTTCAGAATCAGTTCATTGGCCTTCCAGAGATCCAGCTGATATCTTCCCGCATCATTGCGGCGCAGCAGCAAGTTCTCCTGTTCTGCCCGGAAGGATGAACGAAATTCATCTGCCACCTCTTCGCCCACTTCATAACAGTCCTGACAGATACTGGGACCAATACATGCTATGATATTTTCCGGACGACTGCCAAATGCCTCAGTCATTTTATTCACGGTAACGGCTCCCATTCGATTTACGGTTCCGCGCCATCCGGAATGGGACAGACCAATTGCCTTTTTTACAGGATCCAGGAAAAACAGCGGAACACAGTCTGCAAACGAAGTAATCAGAACCGCTCCCGGCACATTGGTCACGAATCCGTCAATATCTGTAAAAGGCTTTTTCTCTTCCAGGGTTCTGCCCGGTATCAGCATATCTTCTGTAATGACTTTCAGGTTCACCGTATGGGTCTGATGGGTCATGATGGCACGGTCCCAGCTGCAGCCGATGGCATTGCAGAATCTTCGGAAATTTTCCTCCACATTGGCCGGATCATCTCCCCGTGTCATATTGAAATTCATTGTGGAAAATTCTCCGGAACTGACGCCGCCAAGTCTGGTGGAAAAACCATGATGTACCAGACCGGATTGTTCCAGTATGGGAAAATAAAAATAAGGAACCGATGAATCCTGATTGAGTAGAATCCGGTTCCCGTTATCTTTTTTGTTATATTCGATCATCGCACTACATTCCTCCAAATGCATTCTGAATCCATGTAATTTCCATATTGTCCATTGCAAGCACATCGAAACGAACCGGACGCAGAAAAGAAATCCCGTGATATTTCATATAAACCTGAGCACAGCGGTATATTCTTTCCTGTTTCTGTCTGCCAACCGATTCTGCAGCACTGCCGGATCTTCCTGTTTTCCGGTATTTGACCTCCGCAAAAACCAGAGTCGGTCCGTCTTCTGCAATCATGTCGATTTCCCCAAGCCTGCAGCGATAATTGGTTTCTATCACCCGCAGGCCCTGTTCTGTCAGATATTCCGCTGCTTTTTCTTCATAAAACGATCCTGTCTTCCGATTATTACGTTTTTGTGTCATCAGATGGTTCCAACCCTTTTCTCTTTTGTACCTGTCTTGCAGCTGATTCTCCGTTTCTCAAATACTCCTGTCGGATCAAATGAAATTCCCGATAAAGCTTTGTCTGTGAATGGGACATGGACCATATTTTTTCAATGCCTTAATATGAGCGTCACTTCCATATCCTTTGTGACCGGCAAATCCGTATTCCGGATACAGCTCATCAAACTGTATCATCATCCGGTCCCTTGTAACTTTCGCAATAATGCTGGCCGCTGCAATGCTGTAGCATTTTGCATCCCCTTTTATCACCGGTTTCTGCGGAATCGCAATCTGCGGGATGGTAACCGCATCATTGACCAGAACCGCCGGAACAGTTTCCAGCTCTGCCACCGCTGTCCGCATGGCTTCATAGGTTGCCTGAAGGATATTGATTTCATCAATTCTGCCGGGAGATGAAATGCCAATACCAACTGCCACTGCCTCGTCCATGATCTGATCAAACAGTTCTTCTCTTTTGGCTGCACTTAATTTTTTTGAATCATTGATATACAGAATTTTACAATCCGGCGGCATAATTACGGCTGCAGCCACAACCGGTCCGGCCAGAGGCCCGCGTCCGGCTTCATCGATCCCGGCAAGAATCTGACCACCGGCCAGTTCCTGCTCAAATCTCTGCATGGTCTGTATCCGGAAACGTTCTTCTTCCTGCTTTTTCAGTTTTTTACGACAGGTTTCAGAAAAATGTATAACTCCCTGTCTCTCATCCTGCTCAAGCTCCGTCAGTGCTTCCCCCCACAATTCCATTGGCAGTGCAGCAAAACGTGCTTTAATGTCCTTTAATGATTCCATTTCCTGCAATCTCCCTTTCTCTCTTCCGGTGTCTGATCAGTCCTTCAGCGGACCAAAATCTGCCAGTGGTGTGATGCGGAAAAATGCTCTTCCCACAATCTGCGAACGGTTTACATTGGCAACGGAAGGATCTCTGCTGTCGGAACTGTTATTGCGGTTGTCACCCAACACAAAATACTCATCCTCACCCAGTGTGATCGGCTCATAAGCCCTTCCTGACGAAAGCATTTCTTCCTTTCCATAACTTTCCTCCAGAATTTCACCATTGATATAGATATCGCCATCAATGATCTGAACGGTTTCACCAGGCAGTCCGATCACTCTTTTGATATAGAACTTCTTTTTTGCGCTGTAATCACCGTAATACCGGAAAACAACAATGTCAAAACGCTCAATATCATGAAAACGGTAACTGACTTTATCAACCAGCAGATTGTCGTTATTATGGAGCGTGTCATTCATGGAATCGCCATCCACAACGGTTCTCTGTCCGATAAAAGCAACAATAAATAAGGAAACCGCAATAATTGCCGCAAAATAAAGAATCCATCCCAGGATGCCTTTTATTGTCCCTTTTTCCATATTCCATCGACCTTTCTTTATGTCCTATTCGACTCCGTGCGAATCTGCACTGCACTCCGGTTTTTCCAGAGAAATCCTTCCAAGTCTTCCGCTTCTGAAATCATCCAGTACCAGAGCTGCCGCTTTGTCAATGTCTGCTGTACCGCCTTTGGAAAGGCAATGTCTGTAAACGGCAATTTTTTCCATAACAGCCGCAGCCTCAACTACTGTGGAAGCTTCAAAAGCATCCAGCGCATATCGCTGTTCCAGAAGCCCCTTATAATTGTCATTTAAAAACAGAATCAGCGCACAGGCAAGTTCTGTGGTATTCATGATATCATCCCGGATCGAACCAATCAGTGCAAGTCGCAGACCCACCGTCTGATCCTCAAATTTAGGCCAGAGAATACCGGGTGTATCCAGCAATTCCACACTTTTATTGAGTTTGATCCACTGATTTCCCCTTGTAACCCCGGGCTTATTGCCGGTTTTTGCCGCTGCCTTTCCTGCAATACTGTTAATAAATGTGGACTTCCCCACATTGGGAATTCCTGCAACCATGGCACGGATGGGACGATTTTTGATTCCTCTTTTACGATCCCTTTCCAGCTTTGCCTTTCCGGCTTCTCCAATCAGATCCAGAACTTTTTTAACAGAGCCTCTTACTCTCGCATCCAGCGCAAGAACATGACAGCCCTGCTTTTCAAAATATGCCTTCCATGCCTGATTCTGCCGTTCGTCGGCAAGATCTGCTTTATTCAATATAATTACTCTTGCTTTTCCCTGACTGAGTTTATCAATATCCGGATTCCGACTGGCCTGAGGTACTCTGGCATCCACCAGCTCAATTACCATATCCACCAGTTTTATATCATCCTGCATCGCCCGCTTCGCTTTGGTCATATGACCAGGATACCACTGAAACTGCTGCATCATTACCCTCACTTTCTGCGATGTGTGATCAGTCCCATTCTTTTGAACGGTTCTAACCGAAACCATATTTTCCCTATCATATCACTTTGCTGTATATTTCCTATATTGGAAAAACGACTGTCTTCGCTGCTATCTGAATTGTCACCGATAACAAAATACTCCCCTTTTCCCAGCAGAACAGGACTGGATGCAATTCCTGCCAGATGAATCGTTCCCAGACTCTCCTCTGCTTCAAGAAGACAGTCGTTTATGTAAACGCTTCCATTCTGTATCTGAATTGTTTCACCCGGGAGTCCGATGACACGCTTCATAAAAAGCTTTTCTTCATCGTCTCTGCTGTGAAATAAAACCACATCAAACCGGTGCGGTCTTCCAACCTTATAGGCAATCTGATCCACCAAAACCGTATCACCGATCTGAAAGGTCGGTTCCATGGAATGGCCGATCACCTTATAATTCATGCCCATATACTGTACCAGAAATATGGCCAGAATCAGTACAACTAATATATCTACAACTAATTTGGTGATAAATCGGATGGAATCCTCCGAATCATCTTCCTGTTGATAAAATCCAAGAGACATCTGTTTCCTCCCATATGATGCAAACCACATCCTTCGACAGGAATTATAACCTGTAACGGATTATTTTACCATATCTGAAATATAAATTTTTTATGAAGATTCCATGACTTCTTCGTCTGCACCGGATGAAATGAAAAAAGCTTCGGTCTTGTTCCGAAGCTTTATTTCATACACAAATCTGAATTGTGCCAGTCATCGCTTAGATTATTTCTTTTCTTTTACCTTAGCAGCTTTACCTACTCTGTCTCTTAAGTAGAACAGTTTTGCTCTTCTTACCTTACCGCGGCGAACAACTTCAATCTTTTCTACCAGGGGAGAATGTAAAGGCCATGTCTTTTCAACACCGATACCGTTGGAATTCTTTCTTACTGTAAATGTAGCACGGTTTCCGCCGTTCTGGATTTTCAGTACAGTACCTTCGAATACCTGAATTCTTTCTCTGTTTCCTTCTTTGATCTTACCATAAACCTTTACAGTATCGCCTACTCTGAAATCAGTAACATCAGACTTCATCTGAGCAGCTTCAATCTGCTTAATAATTTCGCTCATGTGTATAACCTCCTAATAAATACTCAACGTTCTTAACTTTCTTACAAAGACAGAGGACCGTCTTAAATACACAACGGATATTACTATACCATTATTTATCTGATTCGTCAACTATTTTTTCAAATCCCTGCTCCCGCAGAAACTTGCGATCTTTCTTTGTCAGTTCCACATTTTTCAATAATTCGGGTCTTACTTTTGCTGTCCGCAGAAGAGACTGCTCTCTTCTCCATTTTTCAATATTTGCATGATGACCCGATAACAGAACATCCGGCACCCGGATTCCCATAAACTCTTCCGGTCGTGTATACTGCGGATACTCCAGTAAATTGTCATGAAATGATTCGTATACAGAAGAATCATCGTTGTGGAGTACCCCCGGAACCAGCCTTGAGATACAGTCAATCATGACCATGGCCGGCAATTCCCCTCCGGTAAGCACATAATCGCCGATGGAAAAACGATCGGTTACGATCATATCCAGAACTCTCTCATCCACACCTTCGTAATGTCCGCACAGAAAAACCAGATCGTCCTCCTGTGCCAGTTCTTCCGCATAATGCTGATTAAATACATCTCCCTGCGGAGTCACATATATCACACGATGCTTTCCCGCAATTTTTTCCTTCATTGCCTCATAGGCAAGATAAATGGGTTCGGCCTGCATCACCATTCCGGCACCGCCGCCATAAGGAGAATCATCCACATGCAGATGTCTGTCCTTTGTATAATCCCTGATATTGACTACATCCAGTCCAAAAAGACCTTTATCAATTGCCCGGCCGGTTATACTTGTTTCCAGCCCGTTTCGTACCATATCCGGAAATAATGTAAGTACATGAAAATTCATAACTCCAGCAATCCCTCCAGAAGGTGTACCAGTATTTCACCCTTTTCCAGATCCACGTTCAGAATGCAGTCTTTAATCGAAGGAATCAGTACTTCCTTCCCATTGTATTCCACCACATAAACATCATTTGCACCTGTCTGAAGAATGTCTTTTAACGGTCCCATCGTAACGCCTGTATCTGTAATCACCGGCAGGCCGATCAGATCTGCAATATAGTTTTCACCTTCTTCCAGAGGCACAGCATCTTCTCTGCTGACAAAAAGCGGACATTTACTGTATCTTTCAACATCATTAATGTCATTAATTCCCTTGAACTTTACAATGACCATCTGTTTAAAATATCTGACACGCTCGATTTCCAGCGGAATTCTGCGGCCGCGAAATTCCATTTCAACTTTTTTCAGATCATCATATCGATACATATCATCTGTAGTCGGAAAAACCTTTACTTCACCTTTCAGACCATGGGTACCGGTAATAACCCCAACTTTAAAATACTGCTCCATCCATTCCTCCTGCAGTTCATCCTTTTTCCAGTTTTTCATGCAATTATAAAATGGGTGCCCATCACCGGACACCCATTTTATCCTCGCACTGCGGTCGATTATTCGATGTCCAGTACGACCTTAATATTCTCTTTTGCAGCAGCAGCCTTTACCACGGAACGAATTGCCTTGGCAATTCTGCCCTGCTTTCCGATTACTTTACCCATATCAGACTCAGCAACCTTCAGCTCAAGCATTACTTCCTGACCGTTTAAGGTCTCTGTAACCACTACTTCATCCGGATTATCAACCAACGCACGGGCAATGATTTCAACTAATTCTTTCATCAGTTACCTCCGCATTGATTATTTTACACCAGCGATCTTTAACAGCTTTTCAACTGTTTCTGTAGGCTGTGCACCATTTGCAATCCACTTATTAGCCTTTTCTGCATCGATCTTTACTACGCTGGGTTCCTGGTTGGGATCATAATAACCCAGTTCATCAATAAATCTGCCATCTCTGGGAGATCTGGAATCTGCAACGATAACTCTGTAGAAAGGAGCCTTCTTAGCACCCATTCTCTTTAATCTGATCTTTACTGCCATTGTAAATTCACCTCCTTATCCAAAATAATACTATATATGATTAAGCATGCATCTTTGGATTCATGCCTGATCGCTGATTAAAAGGGCATCTTGAAACCGCCCATACCACCGGGAAGTCCGCCGCGGCGGCCTTTTTTGCCCATGGCTCCTGTCATCTGCTTCATCATCTTTTTCATCTGATCAAACTGCTTGCAGAGACGATTTACTTCACCGATGTCAACACCGGCACCGGCTGCAATCCGTTTCTTGCGGGACATATTGATCAGTTCCGGATGCTTTCTTTCCTCTGCTGTCATGGAATGGATAATTGCTTCTGTCCTTTTAAAAGCGGAATCATCCACCTCATCCGCAACACCCTTCAGTTTATTGGCACCGGGAAGCATGGAAAGCATCTGTCCGATACCGCCCATTTTCTTAACCTGTGACAGCTGATCCAGAAAATCATCGTAATCAAATTCGGCTTTTCTGAGCTTCTGCTCATATTCCTTTGCCTTTGCTTCATCGATGTTGGCCTGTGCTTTTTCAATTAGTGTCAGCACATCACCCATACCCAGGATACGACCCGCCATACGGTCCGGATGGAACTGTTCCAGATCTTCCAGCTTCTCGCCCATACCGGCGTAAAGAATCGGACTTCCTGTCACTGCACGGATTGAAAGTGCAGCACCGCCTCTGGTATCACCATCCAGCTTTGTAAGTACGATGCCATCAATACCGACTTTCTGATTGAAGCTGTCCGCCACATTAACTGCATCCTGACCGGTCATGGCGTCCACCACCAGCAGACTCTGATCAACCGTAACTGCTTCTTTAATCGCTGCAAGTTCATCCATCATGGCTTCATCCACATGGAGACGTCCGGCTGTATCAATGATGACAACATTGTATCCTTCTGCCTTTGCATGATCCATGGCCTTCAGCGTAATCTGTACCGGTTCTTTGCTTCCTTCCAGAGAGAAAACATCCACACCAACCTTGCTGCCGTTGATCTTTAACTGTTCAATTGCCGCAGGTCTGTACACATCACATGCCACCAAAAGCGGTTTCCGTCCCTTTGAACGGATTTTCGCTGCAATCTTGGCTGCCGTTGTGGTCTTACCGGCACCCTGCAGACCGATCATCATAATTGTGGTAATACCGGAACTGTTCAGCTGCAGTTCCACAGACTCGGAACCCATCAGTTTGATCAGTTCTTCATTGACAATCTTGATTACCATCTGTCCCGGTGTCAGGCTCTCCAGAACCTCTTCCCCGACAGCGCGGGCTTCCACCGATTTGATAAACTGCTTTACAATACGAAAACTGACATCCGCTTCCAGCAAAGCCATCTTTACTTCTTTTAAAGCAGCCTTGACATCTGCTTCACTCAGTTTCCCTTTGCCCCGCAGATTCTTAAAAATATTCTGTAATTTATCGGAAAGGCTTTCAAATGCCATCCTCTCACTCCTTTACGTCAGGCTTCTCAATTCTGAAGATCCATGATTTCAGCGGATAATCTTCTGATTTCATGAATATCATTGATATCATGTCCGGCAAGATAGCTGTCAGCCAGCGTATGAATCTTCTCTGCAAGTTTTCTGGTTTTCAGAAACTGATCCACGAGATGAAGCTTATCTTCATACTCATTGAGAATCCGATTGATACGCTTGATCAGATCATAGACACCCTGTCTGGAAACACCCTGTTCTTTTGCCACTTCACTGTAAGACAGATCATTGAAAACCACATCTTCATATATCTTCTGCTGATGTTCAGTCAGAAGTTCACCATAAAAATCATAGAGCAGCGTCTGTTCCAATCTTTCATCCATATCCAATCACCTGAGATAGAATACACGATACGCAGTACTTTGTCAAGTATTTTTTCTTGACGGCCATTGTTCTTTCAGAAAAACATCCCGATGGTCAAAAGAATTACTGCGCTTTCAGAATCTCAACCTGTTTCATAATACCCGGGCGTGCATCACGCATAATCTCTTCCCAGTCTCCTTCATACTCAAAGGTAATATCCTCCGGATCATCCTCCTGAATTCGCTTCACATATCCTTTCAGCATATCAAAATCCTTTTCATAACAATGATAGCTGTTGGCACGATGACTGTATGTGCCCATCTCCAGACCAAGAGCATCTGCGATCCGCTTCTGAAGCATAATGATTGCAAATGCATTCATATAGGAAGCTTTACATGCATCATTGGAACGGAAAAGGACCTTGCACTCCAGCTTTCCGTTTCTGACAAAGTACTGCAGATGCTGCATGCATGCGGGATCCTCACTTCCCATATCCTCCGGTGTTCTCACCGTAATAACTGCTCTTCTGCTGCTGGGACTGCGCTTCAGTTCTTCGATTACAAATGGAATCTGATCTTTGATCCGGTCATGATAGGTATATTTCCAGTTCCCCTTTTCAATTTCAAAATCCAGAATTCCATCCAGCATTTCCAGACGGTACTGTTCCAGTTCCACCGGTCCGCCGATAAAAAGTCTGGAAATCATGGGTTCTTCCAGCGGATGCTCCACAACCATGGTCATGGAAACCTCTTTCTGAGTACATCCCCAGTCCTGACAGTCTCCGACTTCTCCATTCAGTTCCAGTTCAGTCAGTGCTTTATGATATGCATCCGGCAGGGAACTGCCGTAAACCAATACTTCTTTCATACAATACCTCCGATTTATAGCTGCTTTCTCCGCAAATTATTTCAGCAGTTCTTCCGGAACTGCATATGCCATCATCTTATAGGCCTTTTCACTGGGATGCAGATGATCTCCGCTGTCACAGCCTTCGCCAAATGCTTCCGGTTTCTCCGGATTTCTTACGGCTTTATCAAAATCCACGCATCCGTCAAACAATTCGCTGGTACGCATCCAGTCATTGAACGCACAGCGCAGTTCATCACGGAATTCCGCATAGGTTCTCCATCCATGGATGGGAAGCAGAGTTCCTGCATAGACCTTCAGACCACGTGTTTTTGCTTCTTTCACATATAAAGAAATCATACCTTCCTCAAGTTCTTCCAGAGTCGGCATGTCACTCCAGGGACGAAATACATTCACATCCGTACCCACCGGATGGATGATGTCATTGATACCATGCTGGATCAGAACCGCATCTGCACCTGCCGTGTTGATTTCCAGAGGAAATCTTGTTTCTCCTTTCAGGCCGTATGCAGCATAGGTAATACAGTCATACTGTCTCAGAATCCGCGTGCCGCTGACAGCCCGGCGGATAATGGATACATTGCGAAAGCCTTCCTCCCATGCGCGAAGTGTCAGATAATCCGGCCAGGACT
>JBJELP010000111.1:0-2889 GCA_051879215.1 Lachnospiraceae bacterium | reverse complement strand
ACCGGACGTTATCCGGCATCCTGCCCTGTGAAGCCCGGACTTTCCTCACCTGCGGTCTTTCGACACCTGCAGCCGCGATCATCTGTTTTACTCATATTTAAACTTAGATACTATAACAGGAACCACCTATGAACTCCCTGAGAATGGAGCTGTGGTTGATATTTTCACTTGGAATCGGCAATACATATTCCAGGAATTTTAACAGCCGTTTTGCCTCAATATACTCCGGACTGTCCGGGCCAATGCGAAACAGCAATGGCTCCGCGTACAATTTTAACACAGCCAGTTCATAAATCAAGGCTGAATTGAACATTACATCTGCTTCCTCCTGGAATGGGAAAATATTTTTTTCTTCTCCCTTGCGCACCGAAGGCCACCTTGCCAGGGTTTCTTCTGCTGTGGTATTTCTGGTACGTGCATCGCGGACTATTCTGCGGAGCAGACGGCCATCTGCCGTAGGCAGATTGTTGTGCTCATCGATATTGAGCTGTGTCAATGCACTGATATATATTTTAAACTTGCTCTCATCAGGAAGGAGATAGGACAGTTTCTTGTTCAGTCCGTGGATTCCTTCAATCACCAGAATATCTTCCGGGCCTAACTCCAGCACATTGCCTCTGTATTCCCTGAGACCGGTCTTGAAATTATAGGTGGGCATCTTCCGCGCTTTTCCCTGAAGAAGATCAGACATGATCTCATTGAACAAATCAATATCAATGGCTTCCAGACACTCATAGTCATATTCCCCATTTTCATCCAGAGGTGTTCTGGTTCTGTCCACATAGAAATCATCCAGGGCAATGGGATGTGGATTCAATCCCTGGGCCCTCAGATGCATGGACAGGCGATGGGAAAAGGTTGTTTTCCCCGAGGAAGAAGGCCCTGCAATCATAACAAACTTGCAGGTTTTCAGGGCGGCAATCTGCTCTGCCAGCTTGGACAGCTTCTGATCCATGGCAGCCTCCTGAATCATCATCAGATCCTGGATCCTGCCCGATACGATCACATCATTGAGGGCGCCCATGGTGCCCACACCCAGACTGCATCCCCAATCAGCAGAATCCTTTAAGGCCTGGAACAGTTTATCAGACTTTCTGAACACCGGCACGGTCTTTGTATCCTCTGCCAGAGGAAAGACAAGCATAAATCCGTTCTGATACAGCTCCAGATTGTAGTATTTCAGATAACCGGTGGATGGTGCCATAGAACCATAAAAATATTCCTTAAATCCATCCAGATCATAAATATTGGTTCTGGAGTTTCTGCGATAACGCAAAAGTCTTTTCTTATCTTCCATATTCAGATCGTCAAACATCTTCACTGCATCCCTTGTGTGAACATTTAATTTGACGAATGGCAGATTTTCCCTCTGCAGCTCACCCATCCTGGATGCCACCGCTTCGATAAAGCTTTGATCCGGCTGGATAATTTCATGATTCTCATCCCGAAGCTCACAGAAATAACCGGGGCCAATGGAATGCTGTACAAAAACCGAGTACTCCGGATACAGTTTCCATACAGCAGTAAGCATCATAAAGGTAACACTTCTTCTGTATGTTTTTTTCCCTGCTCTGTCAGCCGTGGTTACAAAGGAAAGAACACCGTCTCTCTCCACGCATTTATTCAATTCCACCAGATTATTATCAAAGATTACCAGGATGATATCATCTTTAAAAAGATGCTGATATTCCTGCGCAATCGCTTCATAGCGGGTTCCCACAGGATATTCCTTTTCCTCTCCCCGGATCAAAAGTCTGCATACATCTTGTTTCTTTTCTTCCATTGCTTCACGTCACCTCACATCAACAAACCATGTTCAAGGTACTTATCAATAGCTTCTGTTTCTCCTCCATTTCCAGTTTCCGCATGCGGGCCTTCTCCCCCACACTGTCACCGGAAAGTCTCTGGATAATATCCTGGCAGATCCCGATTTCCCGTTCCAGCCATTGTCTCAGGACAGGATGTTTTTTCCGCAGTAAAACCGGTCCGTAGAGATTACCTAAAAGCTCCGGCACCTGGCTTTCTACCGTATATTCTTCTGCCTCTTGTTTCGGAACTGCCCTCATCACTACATAGTATTTTTCATCCTCCACCAGCATTTCCTCATCAACAATGAAAAAACCGATGTCCGTGAGACATTTTCTCACTTCCTGCAGTTCAGACTGGGGCTGTAAAATCAGTTCCTTTATTCCATTTAGTTTACATAACTCTTTTTTTAATATGCGAACCGTCAGGCCTCCGCCCATACCGGCAATCACAATGGTGTCCACTTCCCCCGGAACCAGCTTTTCCAGCCCGTCTGACAGTCTGGTCTCTATGTACTGCTGACAGTTACTGTTGGCAATATGTTCTCTGGCCCGCTCCAGAGGGCCATCATTCACATCCATGGCCAATGCAGATGGAATCCTGCCCTGTTCCAGAAGATACAGCGGCAGAAAACCATGATCGGTGCCTATATCCGCCAGTCGGCTGCCAGATGTGACCATCTCGGCGATTGCCTGTAATCGTTTTGATAATCTGGTCATGATCCTGTGCCTGTATCCTTTCGCTTTTCTTTTTAATCCAGATAATCCTTCAGCTTGCGGCTGCGGCTTGGATGGCGCAGTTTACGAAGAGCCTTTGCTTCAATCTGACGAATACGTTCACGTGTAACAGAAAATTCTTTTCCAACTTCTTCCAGTGTTCTTGCCCGTCCGTCATCCAGACCAAAACGAAGGCGCAGCACCTTCTGTTCCCTCTCTGTCAGTGTGCCAAGAACCTCAACGAGCTGTTCCTTCAGCAAAGTAAATGCTGCAGCGTCTGCCGGAACCGGTACATTGTCATCCTGAATGAAGTCTCCAAGATGACTGTCTTCCTCTTCACCTATAGGTGTTTCCAGAGAAACAGGTT
>JBJELP010000110.1:4179-12911 GCA_051879215.1 Lachnospiraceae bacterium | reverse complement strand
AATAAACATAACAGCAAATGAAGTTCCCATCGCTCCCAGAAAAGCAGCAACGCCCACGGAATTCTGTCCCAGAAAAGCGCCCACACCCAGCATAATGGCAAGTGTGGCACCCAGGGAAGCACCAGATGAAATTCCCAGCACATAAGGATCTGCAAGGGGATTTTTAACGACAGCCTGCATAATAACACCGCAGACGGACAGGCCCATGCCAACGGCTACAGCCAGCAGAACCCTCGGCAGGCGGATCAGCCATACCACATCATGTACTGCATCAGAAAATGTATTCAGAGATTCGATATGAAACAGTTTATAAATTACAACACTATATACTTCTTTGATGGAAATATCTGCATTACCGAATGTAATGGATGCCAGAATGGAAAATACCAGCAATGGCAGCAAAACTGCCATTGCCAGTATGAAAAAAGAGTTATTTCTCTTCTTCATGATGTCACCTTCCAGCTCCTATTCACCCAGTTTCAGATCCGGATACAATCCCTTTGCAATGGTTTCAATACCATCCTGAGTACGTGTTGCACTGGCATACATTTCACTCAGCATGATCGGAACTACCCGGTTATTTTTCACGGCATCCAGACTTGCGAGAGCTTCATCTCCCAGAATATAATTCAGATGTGTCTGTTTTACTTCTTCCGGATCATCACCGGCATAAGGCATGTAAACTACAAAAATTACATCAGGATTTGCTGCGATCAGATCTTCTTTGCCAAGGCTTTTGACATCAGAATTTAACAGATTGCCTCCCAGCTGTGTAACCATATCACCACCCAGAGTACTTCCACCATAATTATAGAAAGTTTCTCCACTGTATTCCAAAACCAGTACGTCCGGCTTTTCATTCATATCGGCTGTTGCGGCTTTTGTTTTTTCAATCGTTTCCTTCATATTTTTGACGATTGCTTCCGCTTTATCCTGAACATCAAAGATTTTACCTATATTCAGAATATCATTGTACTCATTTTCCAGAGTTTTTGCATATGCAGTATCACCATCTTTCGGATGGGTATTGGTATTCATATAAATATTGGTTCCCTTATTAACCCATTCTTTTGCATCACCAAGGTTTTTTTCATTAAACAGAGAACCCCATGAGAAGATCATATCCGGTTCCAGCATGGTCACAGTTTCCAGAGAAGGAGTAAATTCGTCCAGATATTTCACCTTGGAAAAGGCTGCTTTCTGATCATCAGGTACCTCATTGTCCAGACCGGCTGTTGCCACCAGATGATCTTCCAGACCCAATGCCAGCATGGTTTCAATACTGCCCTGATATACAGCCAGAACTTTTTCCGGTGCTTTCTCATAAACGGTTGTCAGTTCCTTGCCATCGGTACCATAAGTAGTAATTGTCAAAGGATATTCCGTCTTTATCACAGATACCGGCTCAGTTTCTTCCTGTGTATTCTCCTGTACCGGTTCAGTTGCTTTGTTGTCTTCCACGATACTGTTCGCGTCTTTTCTGTTGCTGTCTCCGGAATTATCCCCATTTCCTCCGCACGCAGTCGCGGAAAACATCATTCCTGCAGCCAGCATCAATGCCAGTGCTTTCTTCGCAAGTTTTGCTTTTGCCATGTTTTTTTCCTCCATTGTTTAAAATTTGTTCGGTCAGTCTGCACGGAACCGATTTGAAAATTTCAGATTCCCTTCCGAAATAAAACTGCAAAAAAATACCTGCATAAAGCAGGCATGGCATCAATCTGTTCAGAAATCATTTAAAAATGTAAATAGTATCTGAGAATGTAAATAAATATTGTTATATGACAATAAGTACAGATCGTAAGATGCTGCTTTCTTCGGAAGTTCATCTTATCCTTACATAAAGCAGGTTTCCTGACTTACAGCTCTGGCATCAGCTTCCGCCTTCTCACAGCGGTTTCTGAAATTCACAGTATTTCCTGATATCTGTGGTATTTCAGAAACATATCCTTTCTTCTGTAATGGCATATTGGAAGTGACTTACTGAATACAGTGACCGGATCGTCCGGGATTCTAACCCGGTTCCCTATTAATCCTTTCGGAACTTGTAAGGGCTGGTTTCAAACCAGCAAATGTTATTTAATTGCATTTAGATTATATTTTTTTAAGAAAATATTGTCAATTATTAACAAGACTATGATGCATTCCAATTCATAATAGTAATTGTTTTTTACGAATAATGGTAATCAGCTTTTTCTGTACCTTTTCTATAGTATAAAAAACAAAACAGAGTTGACTCTTTTTACATTTTATGAAGCATCCTCCCAATCTGTCACTTTGTAGCATTTGTACACTATTTGCATAAAACAGGACCGTAAATTTGCTTGTCTCCTTTCCATTCTATGTGCTATAGTAATAAAGTGTCTTTCTGACACCTGAATCAAAAATGTCTTTAAAAAATGCGATTTGGGTGATTCAGTAAATTCATCAAGAAACTGCTTATACTGGCGGGTTTACTGAATCACAGAAATCAGATTGGAGTATGATTATGGAAGGAAAAACAGTTGTAGTTGTGGATGCAATGGGCGGAGATCTGGCTCCCGTTGAAATCGTAAAAGGTGCAGTGGAAGCCGTTCAGAAAAATGACCGGGTGCAGGTGATCCTTACCGGCATTGAAGAGCAGGTTCGTGCAGAACTGGGAAAATATACGTATCCCGAAGACCGGATTTCCGTTGTACATGCCTCAGAAGTAATTACTACAGAGGAAACTCCTGTCATGGCAATCCGGAGAAAGAAAGATTCATCCATCGTGGTGGGACAGAAACTGTTAAAGAGCGGTGAAGCTGATGCATTTGTTTCTGCCGGCAGTACAGGTGCCGTTCTGGTGGGCGGCAATCTGGTGGCAGGACGTATCCGCGGTATTGAACGGACTCCTCTCGGCGCACTGATTCCCACAAAGACCGGTGTTACCCTGCTGGTTGATTCCGGCGCCAATGCAGACTGCCGTCCTTCTCATCTGGTTCAGTTTGCACAGATGGGTTCCATTTATATGGAGAATGTAATCGGTATCAAAAATCCCAGAGTGGCCATTGTCAATATCGGTGTGGAAGAAGAAAAGGGAAATGCACTGGTAAAGGATACCCTTCCGCTGCTGAAAAATCTGGAAAATATCAATTTTACAGGAAGTATTGAAGCGAGAGAAATTCCCAATGGCGGAGCAGATGTTGTGGTCTGTGACGGATTTACCGGCAATGTAATTCTGAAACTGTATGAGGGGGTTGGTTCAGTATTGATCGGTACCATTAAGGAGAGCCTGATGAGTTCTCTCCGTTCCAAAATCGGTGCCCTGCTGATCAAACCGGCTCTGAAAGGAACCTTAAAGAAGTTTGATGCCTCTCAGTACGGTGGTGCTCCCCTTCTTGGTCTGAACGGGCTGGTTGTAAAAACCCACGGTTCTGCCACAGCCAATGAAGTATGCAATTCCATTATTCAGTGTATTACCTTTAAAGAACAGGGAATCAATGAAAAAATCAGAGCTGTCCTCGGCAGAGAAGCCCGTACAAAGGAAGATAAAGAAGAGGCGTAATATGAAATATGTGAATAAGAAAAATATGGGTTCTGACTGGCAGTGTGCAGAACTGGAGCAGAAGATCGGGTATCTTTTCAATAAGAAAGAACTTCTGAAACAGGCAATGATGCACACCTCCTATTCCAATGAACATCGTATGGGGAAACTGGATAATAACGAACGTCTGGAATTTCTGGGGGATGCCGTTCTGGAAGTGGTGACCAGTGATTTTCTGTTCCATGAATATAAGGATTATCCGGAGGGAAAACTGACCAGAATGCGTGCCAGCATGGTTTGTGAACCGACACTTGCTTTATGCTCAAGGGAAATCGATCTGGGACATTATCTTCTTCTGGGAAAGGGAGAGGATGCCACCGGAGGCAGAAACCGGGATTCCATTGTATCTGATGCCATGGAGGCATTGATCGGCGCAATCTATCTGGATGGCGGCATTGAAAGAGCCAGGGAGTTCATTCATCGGTTTATTCTGAATGATATCGAAAATAAGCAGCTGTTTTATGACAGCAAGACGATTCTGCAGGAAATGATTCAGAGCGAACACAAAGAGCAGTTATGCTATGAGCTTCTGAAGGAAGAGGGACCGGATCATGATAAGCAGTTTACCACACGGGTTTCTCTTCACAATGTGGAACTGGGCATCGGAACCGGCAGAACCAAAAAAGCCAGCGAACAGGAAGCTGCTTATTATGCGATCCTGAAGTTAAAGGCACAGCAGAACAATGAAGCATAGAAATGGGGATGATGTATGTATCTGAAAGGGATAGAGGTATCCGGATTTAAATCCTTCGCCAGAAAAACCGAATTTCATTTTCAGGATGGAATCACCGGAATTGTCGGCCCCAACGGGAGCGGCAAAAGTAATGTTGCCGATGCCATGCGCTGGGTTCTGGGGGAACAAAGTGCAAAACAGCTCAGAAGTTCCAATATGCAGGATGTCATATTTGCGGGTACAGAAAACAGAAGACCCCAGGGTTATGCCTATGTCAATATTGTTTTTGACAATTCGGACCATGCCCTGCCGCTGGATTATGATGAAGTAACCATCGGACGCCGTGTATACCGTTCCGGGGAAAGTGAATATCTGATCAACTCCAATTCCTGCCGTCTGAAGGATGTACAGGAACTGTTTTATGACACTGGTATAGGCAAGGAAGGGTATTCCATCATCGGTCAGGGTCAGATTGACAAGATTCTGAACGGTAAACCGGAAGACCGAAGAGAGCTTTTTGATGAGGCGGCCGGAATTGTCAAATTTAAAAAGCGAAAAAATCAGGCACTGAACCGTCTTGCAAAGGAAGAGGAAAGTCTGGTACGTATCCGGGATATTCTGGGAGAACTGACCAGACAGGAAGGCCCTTTGAAGAGTCAGGCGGAAAAAGCTAAAGCGTATCTGCAGTATCATGATGAACTTCGAGTAAACGATGTCAATGATTATCTGCTGGAAGTGGAAGACAGCCGCAAACAGCTTACAAAACTGCTGGAAGACTACAAACTTTCCAGTGAACAGCTGGCGGTTGTCAGAAAAGAATCGGACGGGATCAAGGATCGTTACAGCAAACTCAGCGAGATTTTCAATGGGGTGAACCGTCAGCTGGATGAACTGTATGTACAGCTGGAACAGTCCAGAGAGCAGGTTTCGGAGAAAAAGGCAGAGATGGCTGTTTTAAAGGAACAGATTCAGTCTGAAACCCTCAGAAAAGAAATGGTTGTCGAGCAGGAAGAAAAACTGCGGGACGAACTGGGTAAACTGACATCGGAGGAGACGGCTCTGTCAGAAAAACTGCAGCAGCAGGTCGGAGAATCCAACTCTGCAGACCGGAAATTTGAACACCTGACGGGTCAGATTTCGGAAACCGAAGAAAAACTGGAAAAAACGGAAAAAAGCATTCATGATGATCAGATGCAGATCGAAGCGGATACGGCGAAAAAGTCCCAGCTGCTGGTGGATCGTCAGAAATACGATACCCTGACGGATCAGGCACAGCTCCAGGAAGCCCAGCTGAACGGCAGACTGCTTCAGGCAATTGGTCAGGAGACGGAAGCAAAGGCTGAACTGCGTAAAGGAAAGGCTGCCATGCAGGCAGAAAAAGAGAAGATTTCTGTCTGCAAAACCCGGATACAGGAAATGCAGAATACGCTGCAGCAGCTGGATGAGAAATTACTGCACGCCAGAAAAGAGGCAGATCATGCCAGAGGTACCCTTCATCAGGCAAAAGCCAGACTGGATTCCGTTCAGAATCTGGCAGAGCGGTATGAAGGATATGGCATGAGCGTCCGCCGTCTGATGGAAAACCGAAAACAGTTTCCGGGCATACACGGCGTACTGGCGGATCTGATTCAGGTGGAAAAACGGTATGAAACGGCCATTGAAACTTCATTGGGAGGTGCCCTTCAGAATGTGATTACGGACAATGAACAGACGGCCAGAGCATGTATCGAGTATCTGAAACGCAATAAAGCAGGTCGCGCCACCTTTTTGCCGGTTACAACGGTAAAAGCCAGAGGTGGATTTACAGAACAGGCAGCTTTATCCATGCCCGGTGTATGCGGAACGGCAGACCAGCTGGTACATACAGATGACCGCTATCGGGATATCATCCGGTTTCTGCTGGGCAGAATTCTGATTATCGACACCATGGATCATGCATTGGTCGCAGCGTCCAGATTCCGTTATTCTTTCCGAATTGTCACACTGGAGGGAGAATCCCTGAATGCCGGCGGATCCATCAGCGGCGGTGCTTTTCGAAATAACAGCAACCTTCTGGGAAGAAGAAGAGAACTGGAAGAACTGGAACAGAATCTGGTGGCTGCAAAAGCCCGCAGTGAGCAGGCGGAAACGGCAGTTGAACTGCTTGCCAATGAAAAAGATCAGAAACAGGAAGAACTTTCTGCATTGAATAAACAGATGCAGGAAGAGCAGATGGAATTCAGACAGATCGAAATGCTCCTTCGTCAGAATCTGGATCTGCTGGATTCTGCAAGGGATGAAAAGGCCAATCTGGAACAGGAAATCACAGCACTGTCGGAAAATACCATTCAGCTGAAACTGAATTATGAAAATGTGGATCAGAAGGCGGATGAACTGGATGAATCCATGAAAAAACGGCAGGAACAGATTCATCTGGCAGAAGGGGAAGCCGTCCTTCTCCGAAAACAGCTGGAAGAACTGAATCAGAAGAAAATTGCAGAGCAGATTGAGCAGGCATCGGCTTATGAACGGACGGAACATATCCGTGGGGATCTTGCCAGAGTCCGTGACGAGCAGAAGCAAAAGCGGCAGACACTGGAACAGCTGTCCTGCCAGAAACAGGAAACCGAACATCTGATGGAACAGAAAAACCGGCAGCAGAACAGCTGTATGGAAGAAACTGCAAAACTGGATGAGACGATTCAGACGCTGGAGCAGGCGGTTTCGGAAAAAACGATTTTGAGAGAACAGACCACAAAAGAACAGCAGGAACTGTTCCATAAACAGGAAGATCTGTCGGAACACATTTCCAATCTGGAAAAAGAGTGCTATCGTCTGGAACATCGGAAGGAACTGCTGGAAGATGGTCTGGAGAGAAAAGCATCTTATTTATGGGAAGAATATGAACTGACACCTTCCGAAGCCGAGGCATTTCGTCTTCCGGAGGTGCCGGACCGGAATCTTCTGAAGGAGTCGATCCGGCAGCTGAAAAGTCAGATCCGTGTATTGGGAAGCATCAATACCAATGCAGTGGAAGAATATGCAGAACTGTCAGAACGTCTGGAATTTATGCGGTCCCAGCATGATGATCTGGTTCATGCAAAGGAAAATCTGCTTCTTCTGATTGAACAGTTGGATGAGGGCATGCGGAAACAGTTTGCAGAAAAATTCCAGGATATTCAGAAGGAGTTTGATAAGGTATTTAAGGAATTGTTCGGCGGCGGAAGTGGCTCTTTAGAGCTGTCGGAATCAGAGGAAATGCTGGAAGCAGGTATTCTGATCAATGTACAGCCTCCGGGAAAGAAGCTGCAGAATATGATGCAGCTTTCCGGCGGAGAGAAAGCACTGACAGCAATCTGTCTGCTGTTTGCCATTCAGAACCTGAAGCCGTCACCGTTCTGTATTCTTGATGAGATTGAGGCGGCTCTGGATGATGCCAATGTGGACCGTTTTGCACAGTATCTGAACAAACTGAAAAAGAATACACAGTTTATTGTCATTACCCACCGTCGAGGAACCATGCTGATTGCAGACCAGCTTTATGGTATCACCATGCAGGAAAAAGGTATTTCCAGTCTGGTATCGGTTGATCTGACGGATGCAGAAGAATAGAGGGGATCAAATGGGATTTTTTGGAAAATTATTTGAAGGTTTAACAAAAGCAAGAAAAAACATCATGTCCGGTCTGGATCAGATTTTCAGCGGTTTTTCACAGATAGATGATGATTTCTATGAAGAGCTGGAAGAGATTCTGGTGATGGCGGATCTTGGTATTCATACCACATCGGAAATTATTGAAAATCTGAAGAAAAAAGTAAAAGAACAGAATATCAAGGAACCGGCTGCCTGCAAACAGCTGCTGGTGGATACCATCAAGGAGCAGATGGATCTGGGTGAAAATGCCTATGATTATGAACATCAGAAATCTGTTCTGCTGGTGGTAGGTGTCAATGGCGTGGGCAAGACCACCACCATCGGCAAACTGGCGGCACAGTACCATAAGCAGGGGAAAAAGGTTATTCTGGCAGCAGCGGATACCTTCCGTGCCGCAGCTGTGGAACAGCTGGCCGAATGGTCCAGACGTGCAGGTGTGGATATGATCAGCCAGGGGGAAGGTGCAGATCCCGCCAGCGTTGTATTTGATGCCCTGCAGTCTGCAAAGGCAAAAAATGCGGATATTCTGATCTGTGATACGGCAGGCCGTCTGCACAACAAGAAAAATCTGATGGAAGAACTGAAAAAGATCAACCGTGTCATTGATCGGGAATATCCCGATGCCTATCGGGAAACGCTGGTTGTTCTGGATGGTACAACCGGTCAGAATGCACTGGTCCAGGCAAGACAGTTCAAGGAAGCTGTGGATATTTCCGGTATTATTCTGACGAAAATGGATGGAACAGCCAAGGGCGGTATTGCAGTGGCAATTCAGGCAGAACTGGGTGTACCGGTGAAATATATTGGTGTCGGCGAACAGGTGGACGATCTGCAGAAATTTGATCCGGACAGCTTTGTCAATGC
>JBJELP010000110.1:0-4079 GCA_051879215.1 Lachnospiraceae bacterium | reverse complement strand
AATGAAAAAAGGAAATGGAATGGAGAGCTTAAAAATGGAAACACTGACCATGGAACGATTTGAGGAAGCAACGGAGATTGTTTCCAAAGTAACACATGAGACCAAATTGCTGTACAGCGATTATTTTTCAAATCTGACCGGAAACAAGGTATATCTGAAACCGGAAAATATGCAGACAACCGGTTCCTATAAGATTCGTGGTTCTTACTACAAAATCAGCACACTGCCCGAGGAACAGAGAGCCAAAGGTCTCATTGCCGCATCTGCAGGAAACCACGCCCAGGGAGTTGCTTATGCTGCAATGGTATTTGGATGCAAGGCAGTGATTGTGATGCCGCAGAATACCCCTTTATTAAAGGTAAACCGCACCAAGGAACTGGGAGCAGAAGTGATTCTTTACGGTGCAGATTATGATGAAGCATGCGAACATGCATTACAGCTTTCAGAAGAACACGGATATACCTTTATTCATCCTTTTGATGATCCGGATATTATCACCGGTCAGGGTACCATTGCCATGGAAATTATCAAGGAACTTCCCACGGTGGATTATGTTCTGGTGCCCATTGGAGGCGGCGGTCTGGCAGCGGGTATTTCCAAGCTGATGAAACTGTTTAATCCCAATATTCATATTATCGGGGTGGAACCCGTTGCAGCAGCCTGTATGAAAGCATCCATTGAATCCGGCGAAGTGGTCACCCTGCAGTCTGCCAATACCATTGCAGATGGTACAGCTGTCCGTACACCCGGTAAACTGACCTATGAAATTGTGAAGGAAAATGTGGATGAAATCATCACCATTGCGGATGAGGAACTGATTGTGGCATTCCTGGATCTGATGGAAAATCATAAGATTGTAGCTGAAAATTCCGGTCTGCTCACCATTGCTGCACTGCGTCATCTGGATATTCACAATAAAAAGATCGTATCTGTCATCAGCGGCGGAAATATGGATGTGATTACCATGTCCTCTGTTGTACAGCACGGTCTGGTACAGAGAGGCAGAATTTTTACCGTCTCAGTACTTCTTCCGGATACACCCGGTCAGCTGGTAAATGTGGCATCCACCATTGCCAACGCACAGGGAAATGTTGTCAAGCTGGAGCATAACCAGTTTGTCAGTGTAAACCGTATGGCAGCAGTGGAACTCCGTGTGACAATTGAAGCCTTTGGACTGGAACACAGAGAAGAAATCATCCATAAACTGGCAGAAGCCGGTCTCAGACCCAGACTGGTATCTTCCAAGGGACAGATTTCTTTAAGTTAAATAACACACCCGACATCATATTAGCAGTACACAGCCTGATATGGTGTCGGGTGTTCTGCATTTTGAACCAGGTATCCAGTACAGTTCAGATAAAAAACAGAATGTGAAATTGTGAATTTTTTATGAACTTTCCGATAAGACACTGTGAATCATAAGACAGAAAGTGGATTTTCTGGTATGATACAATATAGGAAAACAACAGTTTGGGGGGAGATTCTATATGGCAAAGAATAAAATATTACTGGTTGATGATGAACCGCGTCTCAGAAAAATGGTTAAAGACTTCCTGAAGCGGGCTGAATATGATGTGGTGGAAGCGGAAAATGGCAGACAGGCATTGGATATTTTCTTTTCGGATTCCCAGATCGATCTGGTGATTCTGGATGTTATGATGCCGGAAATGAACGGTTGGGAAGTATGCAGGGAAATACGGCGGGAATCCAAAGTACCCATTATTATGCTGACTGCTAAAAATGGCGAAAACGATGAGCTGCAGGGATTTGAACTGGGAGCAGATGAGTATATTTCCAAACCCTTCAGCAATAAGATTCTGGTGGCAAGAGTCGGTGCCATCCTGCGGAGAACCGGCGGAACAGAGAGTGATGAACTGTGTTCCGGCGGAATCCGGATTGATAAAATCGCCCATCAGGTATATGTGGGGGATCAGGAAGTGGACCTCAGCTTCAAGGAGTTTGAATTGTTGTGCTATTTTCTGGAAAACAAAGGCGTTGCTCTGTCCAGAGAACGGATTCTGAACAATGTATGGAATTACGATTATTACGGTGATGCGAGAACCATTGACACCCATGTAAAGAAACTCAGAAATAAACTGGGTAAATATGGAGATTCCATTGTTACAATCAGAGGTATGGGTTACAAATATGATCCGGCAGAATAAAAAACAAAAAGGGTTTCATTCACCGGCATTCTGGCATAAGTCCCTTCGAATGCGGTTCACGCTGATTTTTATGTCCATTATCATTTCAGTGGTGGGAATCTGCATTTTTATGAATCGTCATTTCCTGGAGGACTTTTATCTGCGGGAAAAGCAGGATACGGTAATGGAACTCATAACGGAAATCGATGAAAAACTGGAGGCAAATCATTTTTCCGGCAGCCGGGAAGAATTAACAGATTCTCTGAGCAATGAAATGATCCGGATTCTGAAACGGTGCTGGACCCAGTATAATATCAGCGTTGTGATTCTGGGAACCGATGGCAATGTGCTGTTCCGTTCCTCATCGGAAATGATTGATCTGCATAAAAGGCTGTCCCAGTACATTGTAGATGGCAATATGGATGTGAAAAAACTGTATGACAACAAACGGTATCAGATTGTCATGATGCGGGAGAGTCAGTCTGCGAATCGATATATGGACGCCTTTGGCTTTCTGAAAAACGGCTGTATTTTCCTGATGAGCACTCCGGTGGAAAGTATCCGGGAAAGTGCTGCCATATCCAATCGGTTTTATATGTATACCGGTCTGGTTGTGGCATTTCTTTCCGGTTTGTATATATTTTTCCTGATGCGCCGGATGATGCGGCCGGTTCTGGAATTGTCAGATATTGCATCCAGAATGGCAAGGCAGGATTTTGGAGTACGATATGAAGGGGATTCCGGAGATGAGATCGGTATTCTGGGAAACAGCATGAACTACATGGCTGCAGAACTGGAAAAAACAATTACGGAACTGAAATCCGCCAATGAACAGCTGCAGAAAGATATCAATGAAAAGATACAGATTGATGATATGAGAAAAGAATTTCTCTCCAATGTATCCCATGAGCTGAAGACACCCATTGCCATTATTCAGGGATATGCGGAAGGTCTGAAGGAATGTGTCAATGATGATCCGGAGGACCGGGAATTTTACTGCGATGTGATTATGGATGAATCACAGAAAATGAATCAGATGGTTCAGAAACTGATGAAGCTGAATCAGCTGGAATTTGGAAACCAGATGCTGGAGATCACTTCCTTTGATCTGGGAGAAATGATTCGGGGGATGCTGGATGCCGCCGGTGTTTTATTTGAACAGAAAGATGGCATCGTGGAATACCGCCAGCTTTGTGGATCCATGCTGGTAACCGGTGATGAGTTTATGATTGAAGAGGTATTGAAAAATTACCTGAGCAATGCGGCAAACCACCTGCGGCAGGGAGGAAAGGTGCTGGTTACGGCAGAGAACAGCACAGATGACCGAATTCGGGTATCTGTATACAACCAGGGAGAACCGATTCCTGAAGAAATGCTTGACAAGGTCTGGATCAAATTCTTTAAAGTGGATAAGGCAAGGACCAGAGAATACGGCGGAAGCGGCATCGGTCTATCCATTGTAAAGGCAATCATGGAACAGCACGGCTGTCCATATGGCGTGGAAAATAAAGAAGATGGCGTCATGTTCTGGTTTGAAATGAACCGTGAAAAACAGTCGAACTGTGACTGGACAGTATGATTTACCATATGATATAATAGTTCGGATATATAAATGTTTTTTTGGGAAACTGTTTCATATGTAAAACGGATTCCCGAAAATGCATCAGACTATTCTGGAGGTATAAACGATGTTACTGCATGACTATTTTATGGGTACAGCCTTTGATGCCTATACCTATTTCGGCGCACATCCCGGTCCCCTCGGTGTGATGTTCCGTGTGTATGCCCCCAATGCACACAAAGTAGCAGTTATTGGTGATTTCAATGACTGGAAAGAAGACTTCTTCCTGGGCAAAGATGAATGGGGAATCTTCAGTGCAATTTCCGATAAGGCAAAACCGGGGATGAAATATAAGTACAAGGTGTATCAGTGTG
>JBJELP010000109.1:0-2915 GCA_051879215.1 Lachnospiraceae bacterium | reverse complement strand
TTGAAGTGAAAGAATATCATGCGGATATTTATTATAACTCCAAAACCGGTGAAAGGACACACGCAGCATTTCCGGAAGGTGTCGTAAATGACGTAAACTATGACGGCAGCATCAAGGCATTTCTGTTCCTGCTGAACCATGACTGCTGTACCTCCATTGACAAGAGCCGGAGATTCCTTTATGACCTGACCGGCGGAAAACTGGATATTTCCAAAGGAATGATCAATGGTCTGAGTAAAGAATTTTCCAAAAAGACGCAGAAAGAACAGCAGGAACTCTTTCAGAGGCTGCTGATGTCCCCTGTCCTGCATACAGACTGTACCAATGCACGGGAAAATGGAAACAGCGCATATGTTTTCGTGTGTACGACGCCAAAAGGTGAGACCATGTATTTCGCACGCCCCAAAAAAGGGCATGAAGGCGTGAAGGGGACGCCTGTGGAGGATTATCAGGGAATCCTTGTCCATGATCACGAGGTGACCTTTTATAAATATGGTTCCGGACATCAGGAATGCCTTGCCCATGTGCTGCGCTATCTGAAAGACAGCATGGAAAATGAACCGGAACGGACATGGAACAGAGAAATGCATGCCCTGATACGGGAAATGATACATTACCGGAACCGGCTGGAGGAAGGGACGGAATGCGACAGGGATAAGGTATCCGGATATGAAAAGAGGTATTCTGACATCCTGGAGAAAGCTGAAAAAGAATATGATGATGTTCCGGCATCAGAGTATTACAGGGATGGATATAAACTATACCGGCGTATGAAAAAGTACAGCTCCAGCCATCTCCTGTTCCTCCACGACATGCGTGTTCCGCACAATAATAACGCCAGCGAGCGGAGTCTGCGCGCCTATAAACGAAAACAGAAGCAGGCCGTGTCATTCAGAAGTTTCGAAACTATCGATCAGATCTGTCAATGCATGAGCATGCTGGTTTTGATGCGCAAAAAAGGAGATAACCTTTTTGACAGAGTATCCAGAATATTCGGATAAAAGTAAACCGATGATTTTGACTGGTCATAGTCTACATCATCGGTTCTTTTGATTCAAGCTGGTGAGTGAACAGTAACGGATGCACTCCATACCGCATTTCACCATGTATTATAATACAAGTATGAAATGCATGACCTTTTGCCCCTGGTATCATATCTTTAACGCATGCGGATTTTAAACTCCTTCTCGGCCTCTCTTCTCTGGTCCTTCTTTGCAATGTCCTGACGTTTGTCATAAAGCTTTTTACCTCTTGCCAGACCAATCTCGACCTTTGCAAGACTGCCCCTGAAGTAAACCTTCAGCGGTACCAGGGTATAGCCCTTTTCTGCGATCTGGCCGGTCAGTTTGCTGATCTGCCGTTTGTGAAGAAGCAGTTTTCTCACCCTAAGGGGATCCTTATTGAAAATATTGCCTTTTTCATAAGGACTGATATGCATACCATAGATGAATACCTCTCCTTTTTCAATGCGAATAAAGGATTCCTTGACATTGCATCTGCCCATTCGCAGGGATTTCACCTCTGTCCCTGCCAGTGTAATACCTGCTTCATAGGTCTCTTCTATAAAATAATCATGGTAGGCTTTTTTATTATTGGCGATTAATTTGTAGCTGTCCTTTGACATGATCGTGTCCTTCCTGTAACCTCGTTTCATTCAATTGTATTCATTATAACGGGTTTCATCCATTCAATCAACCAAAACAGAACCATTATTCTTCATTCAACCGGAACAGAATACTGTGCAGGCGCAGATCCACTTCACTGACCTTTACAGAAACCCGTGTTCCAATTGAATATAGTTTCCCATTGGCTGCCCCGCAAAGAGCCATCTGTCCACGGTCAAATCGATAGAAATCGTCATCCATATCATTGACATGAACCAGTCCTTCGATGGTGTTGGGAAGTTCCACATACATTCCCCATTCCGTGACAGAAGTTACAATTCCTTCAAATACCTGACCGATCCGCTCATTCATATATTCTGCTTTTTTCAGTTTTTCCGTGTCTCTTTCGGCTTCTTCTGCTCTTCTTTCCAGCATACTGGTTTTCTGTGCCACATCATCCAGTATTGCATGGTAATGGTCCCGCCGGCTGCCATTCAGTGTTCCATTCAGATTTTCCTTTATGATTCTGTGAATCTGAAGATCCGGATATCGTCTGATGGGAGATGTAAAATGGCAGTAATAGGTTGCCGCCAGACCAAAATGTCCGGTACATTCCGTGCTGTAGCGTGCCTGCCGCATGGAACGAAGAGCAATCCTGCTGATAAAAGCCTCTTCCGGCTGATCTGCGGCTTTTGCCAGAAGTTTCTGAATTTCTTTTGGATGAAAGGATTTTCCATTACCGGGTGTTTTGATGCCGTAGCCCATGCCTCCAATGATCTGGGATAGCTGAATCAGTTTCTCATGATCCGGCTCTTCATGAATCCGGTATAAAAACGGCAGTTCCTGCCAGTAACAGTCTTCTGCAACGGTTTCATTGGCAGCCAGCATAAAATCCTCAATCAGGTCCGTTGCCCGGTTTCGCTCATAAGCCTCCACAGAGATAACATGTCCTGCCGCATCCAGTCTGATTTTGCTTTCCGGAAAATCAAAGTCCAGAGACCCCCTCTTTCTTCTGCGTCCTCTTAATATGGAAGAAAGCTGTTCCATCAGAAAAAACATGGGAACCAGTTCTCTGTACTCCTCCTGCGCTTTTGTATCGCCGTCCAGTATCGCAGCCACTTTTGTATAGGACATGCGTCGGTCTACACAGATAACGGATTCGGCAATGGTATGTCCGATGATTTCTCCTTTTTCATTGATATCCATCAGACAACTGAGAGCCAGTCTGTTTTCTCCCTGATTAAGGGAACAGATTCCATTGGACAATTTGTGGGGCAGCATGGGAATCACCCGATCCACCAGATAGACGCT
>JBJELP010000108.1:0-13213 GCA_051879215.1 Lachnospiraceae bacterium | reverse complement strand
ATCAGTCTGTTATCTATTCCTCAATCCTGGAACCCCTGCTGATCGTAAATATGACAGAAAATATGGCTGCATTTGCTGCAGGAGAACCGATTCCGAATATCATCAACGTATCCATGGTTCCCGGATTCGGTATGATGGGCGGTTCCGGAAGTACAATCTGTCTGGTTATCGCAACTCTGCTGTTCAGTAAGTATAAACCCAGCCGTGATATTGTAAAGCTGGCTGCAGTACCCAGTATCTTCAATATCAATGAACCCATGATTTTCGGTTATCCCATCGTATTTAACTACGCTCTGGTTATTCCCTTTATCACTGTTCCCGCTGTCGGCATCATTATTTCCTATGTGGCAACTGCCATCGGTTTCATGAACCCCTGTGTTGTTCAGATTCCCTGGACCACTCCCGTTCTGCTCAGCGGATTCCTGGCAACTGCCGGTGACTGGAGAGCTGTTATTGTACAGGCCCTGATCATTGTAATCGGTGTTCTGATTTACCTTCCTTTCATGAAAGCCAGTGAAAAAGTACAGATCAAAATGATGGAAGAAGAAAATAACTAAACAGAAACAATTAATCCCTAAAACATATTACAGGAGGTATAACCATGAAAAAAATCTTATTAGCTTGCAACGCCGGTATGTCCACAAGTATGTTAGTTCAGAAAATGCGCAAAGCAGCGGCAGAACTGAATGTCGAAGCAGAAATCAATGCACTGTCACTTACAGAAGCCATGGGACGGATTGGTGAAGTGGATGTTATTCTGCTGGGACCTCAGGTTAAATTCCAGCTTAACGCTGTCAGAAAAGAAGCTGACGGCCGCATCCCGGTGGAAGCCATCAATATGCGTGACTACGGCACCATGAATGGCAAGAATGTATTACAGTTTGCGTTGGATCTGATCGAAAAAAACGCAAAATAATTTAATCGGTACTTCATCTTTTAACTTTCTTTTATATAGCCATGGGTATGGCAGAGCCTCCGTCCGGGGCTCTGCTGTATCCGACAACAGAAAATGCCCCTTTTTTTCAGTGGGCTATTTTTTTGTACCTTTTTTCGGAAAAAACATGGAAAAACACGGAAAAAAGAAATGAATTTAACCAAAAGGAGGCCGCGATATGTCGATTTTAAAATTATCACCTGCATGTAAAAGTTATCTCTGGGGCGGTAACAAATTAAAAAGGGAATTTCACAAAAATTATGCCGGTTCTGTATTGGCGGAAACCTGGGAACTGTCCTGTCATCCCGACGGACCCAGCACCATTGTTTCCGGAGAATACAAAGGCCTGACCCTTCGTGAATATCTGGAGAAAACCGGCGGGAAAGCATCCGGCACCAACTGCGAACGGTTTGAGGATTTCCCCATTCTCATCAAACTGATCGATGCCAGCAAGGAACTTTCCGTTCAGGTGCATCCCAATAATTCTTACGCCCGCAAACATGAAAATCAGTATGGAAAGACAGAAATGTGGTATGTGATCGACTGTGAGCCCGGTGCATTTCTGTATTATGGATTAAAACGCAGCGTTACAAAGGAAGAATTCCGTAAACACATTGAAGAGAATACCCTGGATCAGATTCTGAATGCGGTTCCGGTACATAAGGGAGATACCTTTTTTATCGCTGCAGGAACGGTCCATGCCATCGGAAAAGGCATCGTCATCGCTGAAATTCAGCAGAATTCCAACGTAACCTACCGTGTTTACGATTACGGACGCATCGGAGCCGACGGAAAACCCCGTGACCTTCATGTGGAGAAGGCACTGGATGTGGCACATCTGGAACCGCCGAAAACCATATATTCCTTCGGCGGTCATCTGGCTCAGTGTGACTGTTTTACGGTGGACCGTTTTTCTGTACAGTACGGAACCGTACAGGGAGTTGTGGAAGAGGACAGCTTCCAGTCTCTGCTGATCGTGGATGGTGATGGAGAAGTACGCTGCGGAGACAGCTGTGAGAAGGTGCGGAAGGGAGACAGTTTATTCCTTCCGGCAGGAAGCGGAACCTATACGGTAACAGGCAGTCTGACCCTGCTTCGCACCAGCATTCCTCCGAAACCGGTATATCGGATCGGAATCGATCTGGGCGGTACCGCCATCAAAGTCGGAATCATTGATCAGAACAATGGCATTGCAGGCCGGTGTCAGCTGCCCACAGAAGCAGATCGCCCCTGGCAGCATGTTGTGGATAATATCTGCAAAACCGTTATGGGTGCTCTGGAGGATGCAGAACTGACATTGGCCGATTGTGTATCAGCGGGTGTGGGGAGTCCCGGAACCATCGATGCAGAAAACGGAACCGTGGTTTATTCCAACAATTTCGGATGGCATGATGTACCCCTGGAAGCAGCCCTGCAGGAAAAACTGGGATTGCCCGTCCATATCAGCAACGATGCAAACTGTGCTGCCCTGGGTGAAGTGGTTGCCGGTGCAGCAAAGGGCTGTCAGAATGCCGTTCTGATCACACTAGGTACCGGTGTCGGCAGCGGTATTATCATGGGAGGCCACATCTTTGAAGGCGGCGGCCCCGGCGGAGCAGAACTTGGTCATACGATGCTTCACAAAGACGGTGAACTGTGTACCTGCGGCCGTCATGGCTGTCTGGAAGCATACACATCTGCCACAGCCCTGATCCGTGAGGCAAAACGGGCAGCAAACCAGAATCCGGAATCTAAACTGATGCAGTTATGCGAAGGTAATCCGGAACACATGAATGGACTCATTCCCTTTGAAGCTGCAAAACAACAGGATGCAGCAGCATGCTGCGTCATTGACCGGTATATCAATGATCTGGCAGACGGTATCGCAGATGCTGTAAATCTGTTCCGTCCTCAGATGGTGCTGCTGGGCGGCGGCATCAGCAAGCAGGGATCTTATCTGACTGATCCCTTAAAAGAAAAGGTGGCACATCTTGTTTTCGGCGGCGAACAGTCCTTCCTTCCCGAGATTCGCTGTGCAGAACTGGAAAACGACGCCGGCATGATTGGTGCGGCAAATCTTTAAATATCATTTACCTGTGCCTTCTCCCCATAGGTACAGTTCTCGGGGTCTGCCGCAGCTATCGTCATCAATCTGGCTGGAAATCAGACCCCGCCCTTCCAGGTAGTTTAAATATTTTCGTATGGTGATTCGTGAGAGCCCGATCTGGCTGCCGATCTGGGTGCTGGTGACAGGCTCTTTCGTTTTTCTGAGAAAGTCAATGACCTTTTCCAGCGTTTTGGGCTGAAGTCCCTTATCCAGTTCATTTGCATTGATCTGAAAAGGAATCGCCTGAGACGGAATGCCCATCAGTTTATCAATATCATTCTGGCAGAATGGTGTGTCAGATTTTCTGGCTTCTTTCAGAGGATTCCGTGTGAGAAGGTATTTATCCAGAGCAGTCTGCAGTCTTGTGTTATCAAAGGGTTTTACCAGATAGTCCACAATACCAAGACGGATGGCCTGGGAAACACTTTGCTGGTCATTGGCAGCAGTAATCATAATAACATCCACCGGCAGATTCAGCCGGCGTATTTCCATCAGTACCTCCAGCCCTGTCATACCGGGCATATATACATCCAGAAACAACAGATCGACATCCTGTTCTTTTAAATAATCCAGTGTGCTTTTGCCATTGGAAAAGGTTTTTAATACCTGAATTGCAGGGTGTTTTTCCAGAATTTTCCTGTTAATGGCCATAACCATGGGGTCATCTTCTGTAATTACAACGCGAATCATACAAATGGCTCCTTTATCATAAATCTCGTTTTTCATAATATTTTAGCAGACAGGCAATCTGTTTTCAATTGGAAAGTGAGTCCTCCCAGGGTTCCATAGTCCGCACAATTGCGCATTCTTTCTTAACATTACTTACATAAGTTTTCCATAATTACCGATTCTTTTCATTTTTTCAGGAAATGATATGATGGGGTCATCAGAAAGAAAACAGCTGTGAAATACAGCTGCAGAACCAAAGGGATTTGGAAATAGAAAGGAAAGGTAAGAAGAAATGAATTACAATGAAGCAGCATTAAAGATGCATGAGGAAAACAGAGGAAAGATTGAAGTGGTTTCCAAAGTCAGAGTAGAGACAAGAGATGATCTGAGTACAGCCTATACCCCCGGCGTTGCGGAACCCTGCAGAAAAATCAGAGATAACAAAGAAGATGTTTACCGTTATACAGCAAAAGGAAATCTGGTGGCAGTTGTTTCCGATGGTACGGCTGTACTGGGTCTTGGCGATATCGGACCGGAAGCTGCCATTCCGGTTATGGAAGGCAAATCCATTCTGTTTAAGGAATTTGCAGGTGTGGATGCATTCCCCATCTGTCTGGATACAAAAGATCCGGAGGAAATCATTGAAACTGTAAAACGCATCGCACCGGTGTTCGGCGGAATCAATCTGGAAGATATTTCTGCTCCCAGATGTTTTGAAATTGAAAGAAGACTGAAAGAAGAACTGGATATTCCGGTATTCCATGATGATCAGCACGGAACTGCCATTGTGGTATCTGCAGGTCTTCTGAATGCGTTGAAGGTTGCGGGCAAAAAATTCCATGAAGCCAAAGTGGTTATCAATGGAGCCGGTTCTGCCGGAATTTCCATTGCAAAACTTCTTCTGGAAATCGGAATCGGTGATGTTGTACTGGTGGATCTGAAGGGTGCACTTGCCAAAGGAGAAGAATGGATGAATCCCGCACAGGCTGAAATGGCAGAGAGAACCAATAAAGAGCAGCAGCATGGAGATCTGAAACAGATCATGAAAGGAAAAGATGCGTTTGTGGGTGTGTCGGCTCCCAATGTGGTTTCGGCAGACATGGTAAAATCCATGGCTGAAAATCCTGTTGTATTTGCCATGGCTAATCCGGTTCCTGAAATTATGCCGGAAGAAGCAGAAAAAGGCGGCGTCTGCGTCATGGCAACCGGACGTTCTGATTATCCCAATCAGATCAATAACGTACTGGTATTCCCCGGAATCTTCAAAGGTGCACTGGAAGCAAAGGCAACCGATATTACAGAAGAAATGAAAATCGCCGCTGTATACGCAATTGCAGGTATTATTCCCGAAGAAGAACTGCGTGCAGATTACATCATTCCCGGTGCATTTGATAAACGGGTTGCAAAAGCAGTAGCGGAAGCAGTGAAACAGAAGGCAATCGAACAGGGTATTACAAAGTAATCAGGGAGGGGAAAACATGAATATGAAATCGGTAAGAATAACAGGAATTCCGTTGCCCGCATATCTTCTGATTACAGCTATTGTAGGTGTAACACTGTTAAAGGGCTGGCTTCCCGGAGGCATGCTGGGCGCTTTGATCGTCATGATGATTTTCGGCGGTCTGTTCAATACATTGGGAAATAATCTTCCTATTATAAAGACCTATCTTGGCGGAGGCGCCATTGTATGTATCTTTGCTTCGGCAGCACTGGTTTATGCCGGTCTGATCCCCGCCGAAGTGGTTACCAATATTGATGAGTTTATGAATACGACAGGTTTTCTCAATTTCTATATCGCAGCACTGATTACAGGCAGTATTCTGGGAATGGATAGAAGTCTTCTGTTAAAAGCAGCGATCCGCTTTCTGCCGGTGGCTTTATGTGCCATGACCATGGCCATTCTGGCAGTGGGAATTGTCGGACAGATTGTTGGCTTCGGATTTGTTGATGCGGTGATGTATGTTGCCATCCCCATGATGGGCGGAGGAATGGGAGCCGGCGTGGTTCCTCTTTCCGGAATGTATGCACAGGCCCTTGGTGTAGAATCATCCGGAATTATTTCCCGTATGATCCCCGCGTCCACATTGGGAAATGTTACAGCCATCGTTGGTGCAGGTCTTCTTGCAAAACTGGGTGAAGTAAAGCCCTCTTTATCCGGCAACGGAAAACTGATGAAAAATCATGATGATCAGATGAATGAAACTGCAAATCAGGAACTGACTCTGCAGAATCTGGGAATCGGTCTGATCAATGCCATGTTCTTCTTTGTACTGGGAACCATCATCAATCATTTTGTTCCTGCGATTCATGCGTATGCATGGATGATCATTCTGGTGGCTGTCTGCAAGGCTGCAGGCGTTCTCCCCAACGAATTTGAGGCAGCTGCACAGCAGTGGAGCCAGTTCGTTATGAAAAACTGGACTTCTGCTCTGCTGGTAGGTATCGGAATCTCTATGATTGATCTTGGTGCTGTGGCAAAAGCGATTTCCCCCATGTATCTGCTTCTGGTCTTTGTAGTGGTTGGCGGCGTGGCTCTTGGTGCCGGAATCGGCGGAAAACTGGTTGGATTTTACCCCATTGAATCCTCCATTACAGCCGGATTATGTACCACCAATATGGGAGGTACCGGAGATATTGCTGTTTTATCTGCTGCCAGAAGAATGGAGCTTCTGCCCTTTGCACAGATTTCCACAAGAATCTGCGGCGCACTGATTCTGATCGTATCCAGTATACTGGTACAGATTCTGTTCTGATTTGCCTCACACGAATTGCCAAACGTAACTTTATTGCCAGACGATTCTAGAAGAACAATAGTTTATTCCATGAAAAATCCCTGAATGATACCCTGATTCAGGGATTTTTTCTATGTGTATTGTGAAAAAATATGATGTGGGGGTCAAAAGCTTTTGCAAGCATGAACAGCATGCCTTTTGACCCGGGTATCAGAATATGGTATGATAACAGAAATGCAGGCTGTACAGAAAGGAGACCGGGAAAATCATATGGATCGGAACAGGAAATGGAAACACATGAAAGAAAAGACAATACAATTGAGAAAAGATATGTTTTTCAGGAAAACAGCAAGAACAATTCTGCTGTTTACCTGCATGGTGGTGCTGCTGGTCATGTTCTGTGCAGTATATCGCAGTATCCGGATTACCGATGAACATATCACATCATCCATTTCATCCATGTCCCGGCTTCTGGCCCATGAGGATCGTGTCTATGAGGCAATTCTGAATGGAGAAGCAGATGAGAGACTGCGGGAAAATCTGAATGGTATTATTGAAAATACAGAATATGTGGATATTATAACGATTGCTGACAAAAACAGTATCCGGATCTATCATCCCGAGAAATCACGAATCGGAAAACCGTTTACAGGTGGAGATGAGCATTATTTTACTGAGGAAAAAACGGCATATGTAACCACAGGCTCCGGAACACTGGGCAAACAGCGCAGAGCATTTACACAGGTTTTTGATCAGCAGGGGAACCCGGTTGGATTTGTCATGGTAAGTTCCCTGACCAGTCATATCTATGAGAAATATGGTGTGATACTTCTGCATTTTATCCCCTTAACCATAATGATTTTGTTTGCAGCTGTAATTATGTCGGGTTCCATTGCATGGAAACTGAGGAAATCGCTGCTGGGACATGATCCGGCAGAGTTTGTAAGGCTGTTTATCCAACGAAATGATATGTTTGACGCGCTGGAAGAAGGAATTCTGGCCATTGATCGTCACGGGATTATTCTGTTTGCAAACCGGGCAGCAGCTCAGACCTATCAGTGCGGCGTGGAGCAGCTGCAGGGGCATGCCATCCGGGAAGTATTACCGGAATGCAATCTGGAACATGTGCTGGTGACCGGAGAAGCTGAGTACAATCGGGAAATCGAAATTGCAAATCAGGTTATCCTGTGTGACCGGATTCCTTTGAAAGAAAATGATGTGGTAACCGGTGCACTCTGTATTTACCGAAATAAAACAGAGATGACGAGGATGGCAGAAGAACTGACAGGAATCAAGCACATTGTAGAAGCTCTCCGATCCAACATGCATGAATTTAAAAATCATCTTCATATTATATTGGGAATGGTACAGCTGGGTGAATATCAGTTGGTGGAACAGTACATCAATGGGCTGAACATGGACAGCATGATGCTTTCGACTGTTGTCCGGTGCATTGAAAACAAAACACTGGCTGCCCTTGTATATGGTAAAACCGGTCAGGCACGGGAACAGGATGTTATCATGACCATTGACCCCAACAGTCATCTGCCGGAACACAATGAATATCTGAGCACCAGTCAGCTGGTCACGATTCTGGGAAATCTGCTGCAGAATGCCATCGAAGCCACAGCAGGAAAAGAAGGTCAGCGTGAAATTGTTCTTTTTATCAGCTGTGATGAAAACCGCCTGAAAATATCCGTGGAAGATACCGGCTGCGGAATCCTGCCTGAAGATCAGGAGAAAATCTGTCAGAGAGGTTTTTCAACCAAAGGAACCGATCGGGGAATCGGAATGAATCTGGTTGCCGGAATTGTTCAGGATCGAAAAGGGAGTCTGGCGGTAGACAGTGAACCGGGGGAAGGAACCGGAATCACGGTGGAAATCACAGAGAAGAGAAGAAGTTAAAAATATTTCACTTTTTATCTTGACGGTAAAGAAACCGTGTGATATATTTATAACATAAAGTAAGTTATAAATATATCACACGGAGGAATAAACATGAAAACAAAAGTTTCATTAAAAGAACTGGTAGGTACAAAAATTATTTATGCGCTTTTACTTGTCTGCTATTACTGGATGTGGGCAAGGAGAGACTGGCATAATTACTATTCATCCATTCAGTATGCGGTTGCCGGATTTACGTTCTTCTTTTTTATTTTGCAGGCAGATCGTATTCATAAATACAGTAAGGAAACGAAGGATGAACTGGCAATACAGAATCTGAGAAGAACGGATGCAATCTGCTTCAGGCTTATGATTGTCTGTTCTGTTATCATTGCTTTTGCAGGCGCTGTTACCGTATTTGACGGAATAATGGCAGGATATGCACTTGTGGGAACCATATTTGCTTTGTCAGTTGTTCGATTTTTTATTTTCAGCATTATGGACAGTAAGGGGATCTGAGTATGGCGCTTAAAACAAAAGTAAAGGAATATCGTGAAAAAGAGGGACTGAAACAGGCTGAACTGGCAGAACTGGTACATGCAAGGCGTGAAACAATTGTTCACCTTGAGAATGGGCGGTACAATCCTTCTCTGAAGCTGGCAATGGATATTGCAAAGGTCTTTTCTGTATCCGTTGAGGAATTATTTGAATTTACGGATGATGAGGGAAATTAGAGGCAGATTGCCAGTCATCAACTGTCATAACCACACATTGACTTTTCCCGGAACACATGTATAATATACACATACCCCTTATGGTATAGGAGGAGCGACAGATGAAGCAATGTATGGATTCGGAAAATCTTCATAGAAGGATTAAAAAGATTATCGGGCAGCTCAATGCAATTGACAGGATGATTGATGAGGATGTGCCCTGCGAGGATATTCTTTCCCAGATGAATGCAGCCAAGTCAGCCATTCACAAGTGTGGACAGATTGTTTTGGAAGGGCATATTAAACACTGTGTAAAAGATGGCCTGAAGCATGGTGATACGGATAAGACAATTGAAGAATTTACAAAAGCCGTTGAACGTTTTGCGAATATGGGATAAAAAACTTTTTTTAAGACAGCTGCTGAACATGCAGCTGTCTATTTTTTTATTTGTTGACAAACCTATACCCCTACGGGTATAATATACCTATACCCCGTACGGTATAGAAAGGAGAGAGTCAATGAAATCATTTATGGAGAAAATAGAAATGTTTATGGAAGCAGGAGGAACGAAGAAAGAGATTGCTTTTCTGGTATTGTCAGGTACAGCGCTTATATGCAGTATGTTCCATTTATTTCCGCTGCCCTTTGATGCGGCCTGGGTGGCTATCATCCTCTGTGGTGTACCCATTATTATGGAGGCGTTTATTGGTCTTGTTACAGAGTTTGATATCAGAGCAGATGTGCTGGTATCACTGGCACTGATTGCATCTGTCTGCATCGGTGAACATTTTGCCGCCGGTGAGATTGCTTTCATCATGCAGATCGGCGGATTACTGGAGGAACTGACTGTTGCCAGAGCGCGATCCGGTATTGAAAAGCTGGTGAAGCTGACACCACAGACGGCAAGAGTGATTTACGGCGATCAGGAAACCATGGTTCCGGCAGAACAGGTGGAAGTGAATGCAATTCTCCGTGTGCTTCCCGGCGAAACGGTTCCGGTTGATGGTGTCATCATTTCCGGTCATACATCCATCAATCAGGCTGTTATCACAGGGGAATCCCTTCCGGTGGACAAGACAGTGGGAGATGAAGTATTATCCGGTACGGTTAATCAATATGGCGTTTTTGAGATGAAAGCAGCCAGAGTTGGAGAAGACAGTTCAATTCAGCGATTGATTCGTCTGGTGCAGACGGCGGATGCGGGTAAAGCAAAAATTGTTGGTATCGCTGATCGATGGGCAACCTGGATAGTTATCATTGCACTTTCAGCGGCAGCGGTGACATGGTTTTTTTCCGGAGAAATAATCCGTGCAGTTACCATCCTTGTGGTTTTTTGTCCCTGTGCATTGGTTCTTGCCACGCCCACTGCGGTAATGGCGGCAATCGGCAATGCAGCAAAGCATGGACTCCTGGTCAAAGAGGGGGATGCGTTGGAAAGACTGTCCATGGTTTCAAAAATCTGTTTTGATAAAACCGGTACACTGACAGTCGGAAAGCCGAAAGTAATTGCGGTGACGAGTATAAATAAAAACTATTCAGATTTTGAAATATATTATTATACAGCAGCTGCGGAGAAAACATCCGAACATCCCCTGGGAAAATCACTGGTGAACTGTTTTTGCCGGGAGACCGGGAAAGCAGTCAGTAAACCCGATGAATTCGAAATGGTTCCCGGAAGAGGTGTGAAAGCAAAAGTGGAAGGGAAAGAGGTACTTGCAGGTAATCTCAGATTTCTTGCGGAAAATCAGATTGAAACGGATGGACTTACAGAAAAAGGACAGGAATATCTGGATCGGGGGTGTACCGTGATTTACACAGCTTTGAATGGGATTCCGGCAGGAATGACTGCAATGGCGGATGTTCTGAGAAATGATATGTCGAAAGTAATGCAATCAATGATCCGGGCCGGTGCAGATCCTGTTTTGCTGACCGGAGATAATGAACGGGCGGCCAATGCAATTGCCCGTCAGCTGCACATATCAAAAGTAGAGGCAGGCTGTCTGCCGGAAGATAAACTGAATTATATAGAAAAATCGCAGAAACTGGGGCATAAAATCTGTATGATTGGCGATGGGGTTAACGATGCACCGGCACTGAAAAAAGCATATGTTGGAATTGCAATGGGAGGTGTGGGAAGCGATATTGCGGTGGATGCGGCAGATATTGCTCTTGTGGACGACAAAATAGAGGAACTTCCGCATTTGCTGTCATTGTCGAAGCGAATGATGACCACAATTAAATGGAATCTCACGTTTTCACTGACACTGAATTTTATAGCCATTGTACTTGCCATTACAGGTGTCCTGAATCCTGTTGTGGGAGCACTGGTGCACAATACAGGATCGGTGCTCGTTATCCTGAATTCAGTTCTTTTATTGAACTGGAAAAGTAAAGCAGAATAGCTGTCCTTTTCTTCTTTTTTCTGATACACTTTATAATAAGTTCAGCAATGCTGAAAATAGTATCAAGTGAGGAGAAAGAACAATGAAACAACAGCAGGAAAAAAGAAGTACATTTTCCGGGAAGCTTGGCTTTGTACTGTCTGCAGCAGGAGCTTCGGTGGGACTGGGGAATATCTGGAGATTTCCGTATCTGGCTGCAAAATATGGAGGAGGCATCTTCCTTCTGATCTATATTTTGCTGGCACTGACCTTTGGATACACTATGATAGTTGCAGAAACCGCAATTGGCCGCATGACGAGAAAAAGTCCCGTGGGTGCCTATCATTCCTTTGGAAAATCCGGTTGGCTGTCCTTTGGCGGCTGGATCAATGCCATTATACCGGTATTGATTGTACCGTATTACTCGGTAATTGGCGGCTGGGTCATGAAATATCTGGTGGAATATCTTATGGGACACGGGGACAGGCTGGCAGCCGATGGCTATTTCGGGGAATTTATTTCCGACGGAGTATCGGCTGAACTCTGTTTTATCGTATTTACATTTTTCACAGCAGCAATTATTTATGCAGGTGTCCGTAATGGTGTCGAACGGGTTTCACGATTTATGATGCCGGTTCTGGTGATCCTTTCCATTGTGATTTCCATTTTTTCCATTACCAGACCGGGAGCATGGGAAGGCGTAAAGTATTTCCTGATTCCGAATCTGTCGAATTTCTCCTGGATGACCGTTGTGGCTGCCATGGGACAGATGTTTTATTCACTGTCCATTGCCATGGGTATTCTGATTACATTTGGCTCCTATATGAAAAACGACGTGTCCATCGAAGGGGCTACAAAAAATGTGGAGATCTTCGATACCGGTATTGCAATCATGGCAGGATTGATGATTATTCCTGCGGTATTTGCATTTTCGGGAGGAAATCCGGAAACACTGCAGGCTGGACCGTCACTGATGTTTATTACCATTCCAAAAGTATTTGCGAGTATGGGAATGGGGTGGTTTGTGGGGATTGTATTTTTCTTTCTGGTGTTATGCGCTGCATTGACCAGTTCCATTGCTTTGACGGAAAGTGCAGTTTCCACCTTCCAGGATGAACTGGGCTGGGGCAGACGGAAATCAACAGTAATTGTGGCCGGAATCATGCTGGTGCTGGGAAGTCTGTCATCTCTGGGATACGGACCACTGGAATGCGTGAGAATACTGGGAATGCAATTTCTGGACTTTTCGGATTTCCTTACCAATTCCGTGATGATGCCCATTGCTGCAATTGCCACCTGCCTGCTGGTGAAGAGAGTAGCAGGTATAAAGAAAGTGGAAGAGGAAATGCTGCTGGAAAACGGAACCTTCCGGAGAAAGAAAATCTTCAATTTTATGATTCAGTATCTGTGTCCGATTTTTGCGGCGATCATCCTGATCAGTTCTGTGGCAAATGCCTTTGGATGGATTTCCATGTAGCCACCGGTATGACTTATTCCTTCGCTTTGCAGAATGAAAAAACATTCTGCGTCATTAGTTCGAAAGTGAACATGGCAATATATTAGACATGTGTCGGATTAGAAATATTTAATAAAAATTTTAGAGATTATTTATTGTTATATTGAAAATTATATGATATGTTATATTACACAAATTGAAAAACATAACGGTATTTGCTACAATAAGGAGGAAGAGATTATTTGAAAGAAGCATCCGAAGACAAGAACAAATATAACATATCAGAAAATCTGACAGATAGCATTGATTCTGAAATTGCAGATTCCAGTGCATATGTGTTTTCTATTCAAAAAGGAA
>JBJELP010000107.1:0-43294 GCA_051879215.1 Lachnospiraceae bacterium | reverse complement strand
GTCATGGGGAAATCGTATGAAATATTTAAAGGAAATGTCTTTTGTTCCTTTTATTTTTCTGATGGTGACCTGGCATTCCGGTCTGAAGGGGACGATTCTTCTATTTTTGTGGATCAGTTTCGGAATTCTGGAGATCATGCGGATACGTCTGAAACAGAAAGAGAAGCAGGAGCGGATGAAACTGGAACAGGGCAGCTTTTATATGGAACAGCTGCTGCTCAGTTTTCGGCGTCATCATAAGATTCTGGCAGCATGGAAAGATGTTTCAGTCATTGCCCCCGGGAAAATGGGTGAAGTGGTTCGGGAGGCATCTCATGAACTGGAGTCCGGCTTCGAAGAGGAAAGAGAGTTTCTTCAGGTCTCCCATAGAATTGAAATGCGTTATGGCAGCCGCCTGATGAGAAGAATTCATGAATTTCTGATTCACGTGGAAGAACAGGGGGGAGAGTGTGAGACGGCACTGGATATTCTACTGGCACAGGTGCGAAGCAATAAGCAAAGCAGAAAGCTGTTTACAGAGAAATATCAGCTGACAAGAAGCAGACTGACCCTGTCTCTTATGCTCTCCTGCCTGATTCACATACTGATTGTGAGGATGATACCGGAGAGGCAGCTGCTCATGGAAACAAAACCATATCAGCTGGGAAATGGAATTGCGTTTTTTTTGTATGCGGTATTATATCTGTGTTTTTATCAGTTGACAATCTGTCCGCCGGACAGTACGTATTCAGAAAAAAAAGAGCAGAAAATGATCAGACAGGCAAAACGATGGGATGAGATGATGGTTTTCAGACATCATGGAATCGGATGGCATCTGGCAGCAGTACGGATGGAGAAAGAAGTCAGATTATTTTTTCCGGACTGGCTGTTTGATATGCTGCTGCGTCTGCAGACGGAAAATCTGCAGACGGCATTGCATCATTCACTGGACAGTGCTCCCGAAATTCTGATCAGGCCTCTGTGCAGACTGCTCCGGATGGTGGAAGAAGATCCGGTTTCCATGGAACCGTATCATGATTTTCTGAAAGAACTGGATCTTCCGGAGATACACAGTATGATGCTGCAGCTGTATGCGGTGAATACCATGGGAAAAGATGATATACCGAACCAGATATGTGCCATGCTGGAACAGCAGCGGCAGATGCAGGAACAGGCAGAACGGATTCGTCTGGAGGAACGGTTAACCGGAATCGGATTGCTGGCAGCAATCCCCATGATGCTTTCCATTCTTCTGATGCTTTTGAATATGGGACTTGGTATGCTTTCTTTTCTGCAAAGAAATCTTTAAAGTCATACGAAGCTCTGGAAATGAACCGGAGAAAGAAATGTACTCTCGGAATCTGTTAATTATATGAAAAATATTCCGAGAGTACATAGAAAATGAATGGAGAAAAAGTAGTGAAAACCAGTAATAAGTTTCAGGCAATCGGGAGCTGGATTGGGATTTTCCTGTTATTTGCAGGAATCTGTGCGGCAGATGCCTGGGGATGCATCTGTCTCGCAGTCCTGCTGTCATCAGAAACTGCTCCGTATGTGCTGGAGCAGACATACATATATGACAGAATTCAGGAAACGGATTGTCTGCTGGGAATAACGGAAAGGAACTGGACGGACAGGGTGTAACAGGATGCGAGTGGGATTGGAAACGTTGATGGAAACCTTCCTGATTGCGGTGTTTTGTATCATTATGACAGAAATTCTGGCATCTGATTATCAGATGCTTCAGATCCGAAATTATTTTTACCGTATGCAGGAAACGATTGAGTACGGTCAGAATGATCCGGACGTGCTTCAGAAATGTGTCAGCCAGGCTGAAACGAAGGGATATCGTCTGGAATGGGAGCCTGTGGATGACTCGAATCTCTGTATTTTTCTTTCCTTTTATTATCCGGTCCCGATGCCGGAATTTCTGAATAATGAGGAGAGGATATCTGCAGAGGAAGGAGTTCTGCAGGCTTATGCAAGGATTGGATAAAGGAGAGTGATGGTTATTGCAATGATTTTACTGCTGTTTTTCTGCGTCTGGAATACACCATTTTCCGTCTGTGCCCAGCAAAACAACACCTTTACAGATGCTTTGGAATTTTATGATCAATACGGAACCGGGGAAATTGTTTTTCAGGACGGAAATTTTTATTATGGATCCAGAGGAAAAGCAGGCAGTGATACGGGAACACGGTATGGTGTGGAAGGGCAGAAGTTTACCCTGATTACGGAAAATGATCAGGTCTATGAAATTGGAGTTGCACTGGCTTCGGAAAATCATTTCGGAAGCTGTAAGCGAATCAGTTATGAAAAAAGAGGACAGTATTATTACAGTCTTTACCGGATCCGATATGATGATTTGCTGGAACGGTTTCAAAAAAAGTATCCACAAACTGATTTTTATGGAATGATGTATAATCGTCAGGTGACATTTCAGATTGATTTTTATCTGGCCATTGTGAAAAACGGGTCTTCTTCCGGATATATTGTGGAAAAAGATGATGGTTCCATTGAACAGAACGGTACAATCTATGATAATGCAGAAGACATCCGGCATGCAGCAAACTGGTCAGAAGACACAAAAGAGGCATTCGATGGATATTTTGGTATTCTTATGCATATTTATCAGCCCTCTATATGGTATCTTGATTTCTGTAAAAATGCAGATGCAGCAGTGGGAGCCATGGAACCGCAGCAGTTTATCTGGAACGAGGCACAGAAAATCCGGTCCAATGGGTTTACTTGCGATATCACCGTATCGTTTTGTGTAAATCATCCCCTGGATCCGTCAGGAAAAGATGATTTTTCCAGAACCGTACCTGCTTCTTTTGAAGGCTGGAGTCTGTATCCTTCCGGTTCGGTCCGGTATCAGGATGGGGAAACAGTAAAAAATCTGACCGAAGAAAATGAAAAAAGAATTCCGCTGTATGCGGTCTGGACAGAAGCAGAACTGCAGTTTCCGGTGATTGAGGACAAAAACTATGAACTGATTGGCTGGTGCGAAGTTCCTCTGCCTGTGCAGGGGCCCGGCGGCAAAACCGGATATTCGGAAGAAACGAAGATCTTTCTTCCGGGAGAAACCGTAAAGGCGAAGGAAAACTGCAGCTGGTATGGGGTCTGGAAAAAGAAATCTTATCGGATCCGTTTTATGGAACCGATGGACAGGGAGATGCAAAACCAATATGTTTATACCGATGAGGAGGTTTCTGCCATACGCAGACAAATTGTATTGTGCGGGATGGCAGGTAAGGAGCTGAATCAGGAATTGGTTCAAAGGGGGATGATATGCGGCAAATCACAGCAGTGATGGCTTTGACCATGATTTTTTTACAGGCAGTCCGGATTTCTTATCAATGGCAAAGCAGACAGCTGCAGATGGAAGAACTGAATTATGCAGTGGAAACAGCTGTGCGGCACAGTCTGCAGACTGCTGTTGGAGGGACAGAAGGCGTAATCAGAAATGACGAAGAACTGTATGCGGATTTTCTTGGGGAACTGATGTTGATGTACGGTGATGAATACCGGTATGAAATCCAGGTTTATCAGCTGGATGCAGAAAATGGAGTGATGGATGTATCCGTTTCTTCTTTTCGAAAATTACCTTTTGGAGGAGAGAGTATCATACAGTGCCGCAAATATGCGAAAGCAGAAGAAGTCAGCTGAATGGGAGCAGTCCGGTATCGGTTCTATGTCATGGCGGCTGTTCATAATCTGTCATAAGAACAATTTTTCTGTGCTCATGGGAGGATGACGGTGAATTCCGGAAAAAAAAGCAGCCTGTTTCTTTTATTTCTGATAGTGGTGATTGTGTTTTTTAGATTTTGCATAGAAAATCGGAACCAGAAGATAGAAAAGGATATCAAAGCCGTGGATACGGGAATATCAGAAGAGGAAACGGATATCTGCATTGCCCTGACATTTGATGATGGTCCGCATCCGGTCTGGACAGAAAAACTGCTGGACGGATTAAAAGAAAGAGGAATCTGTGCCACTTTTTTTGTGATCGGGGAAAATGCAGAAAAAAATCCGGAGCTGATTCGAAAAATGATCGAAAATGGAAATCAGGTGGGAAATCATACGTATTCCCATGTACAGCTGACCGAATGCAGACCGGAAACAGCCATAAAGGAAATCAGCCGAACACAGGAGGCTGTATATAAAGCGGCAAAGATTTATCCCCGTTATATACGGCCTCCCTATGGTTCATGGAATGAATATCTGCAGAGTGAAACAGAATTGAAGACTGTCCTCTGGGATGTGGATCCCATGGACTGGAAAGTGCAGAATACAGATCAGATTGTAGCCAGTGTGATGAAGCAGACAAAAGATGGAGCAATTATATTGCTGCATGATATTTACGAAACATCCGTGGAATCCGCTCTGAAAATTGCTGACATTTATCTGGCAGCAGGATATCGCTTCTGTACGGTGGAGGAGATTGGGATTGAATAATTGAAACTGCAATGGTATCATAATAAGATACAGAGAAACCGTTCTCTTACCATTCGTGTGAATCATACGAATAAAATGTGTGAAATGCAGAAAGTGATGAAGTATGGATTTGTTTGAGTATATGAACCAGAAAAAGAAGGAAAGCGAGGCCCCTCTGGCATCCAGACTGCGGCCTCGTACCCTTTCTGAGGTAGTTGGACAGAAACATATTCTGGCTGAGGATAAATTATTATATCGTGCCATTCAGGCAGATAAGATCAGTTCTCTGATTTTTTACGGACCTCCCGGCACAGGAAAAACCACACTGGCCAGGGTGATTGCAAACACCACCAGCTCCAGTTTTCAGCAGATTAATGCCACATCTGCCGGGAAAAAGGATATGGAGGAAGTTGTGGCACAGGCGAAAGAACTTTCCGGGATGTATGGAAAGAAAACTATTCTGTTTATTGATGAAATCCATCGATTTAATAAAGGACAGCAGGATTATCTTCTCCCTTTTGTAGAAGATGGAACCGTTATTCTGATCGGAGCAACAACGGAAAATCCGTATTTTGAAGTAAATGGCGCCCTCCTGTCACGTTCCATGGTCTTCGAACTGAAACCCCTGTCTGTGGAGGAAGTTATGCAGCTTTTAAATCGGGCAGCTGAAGATGAAGAAAGGGGACTGGGAAGTTTTTCACCGGTTCTTCATCCGGATGCATGCAGATTTCTGGCAGAGGTTTCCGGAGGAGATGCCCGTATGGCACTGAACGCCATTGAACTGGCAGTATTGACGACGCCCAAAGGAAAGGATGGCAGGATTCACATTACCATTGAAGTGGCTGAAGAATGCATTCAGCGGAAAGCAGTCCGTTATGATAAAAAGGGAGACAATCATTATGATACCATCTCTGCTTTTATAAAAAGTATGAGAGGTTCCGATCCGGATGCTGCGGTATATTATCTGGCGAGAATGCTGCATGCAGGAGAAGACATCCGTTTTATTGCCAGGAGAATTATGATCTGTGCATCGGAAGATGTGGGCAATGCTGACCCTCAGGCATTGATTCTGGCAGTATCGGCTGCACAGGCGGTTGAAAGACTGGGTATGCCGGAAGCCCGCATCATTCTTTCTCAGGCAGCTGTTTATGTGGCCTGCGCTCCCAAAAGCAACAGTTCTTATCTTGCAATTGATGCAGCTCTTTCCGATGTACAGAACCGGAAAATTGTTACGATCCCTCCCCATTTACAGGATTCTCATTACAGTGGTGCAGCAAAGCTTGGACATGGTCTGACTTATCAGTATGCCCATGATTATCCTGAGCACTATGTGGAACAGCAGTATCTTCCGGATGAACTGGAAGGTGTACATTTTTACCATCCCGGGGAACTGGGGTATGAGAATGTGATGGCAGAGAGATTATATCGTTTACAAAACCGTAAGAATGGGGATGAAAAATGACACAAGTTTTTAAACCGATTCTTGAACAGATGGCAGCAGGTGATCTGGAACATGTTTATGCAGACGTTGTCATTCATATGGACAAAGAAGAAATTATCTGGAATCAGACTGACAGACAGACCGGAACTATTTCCGTTTACAGCAGGAATGATATTCCGGTTATGGGTACTGTTTCTTCTCTTCATCCGGCAGTTTTTGTTAAGGAAAACTGTTTTCAGGGAAATACCATTATACACTATGAATGCCGGCCGGAATCGGTTCTGTTTTTGACAGATTCGGTTCAGGAAGGGATTCTGATCTGCTGCAACGGAAGGGAATCTGTCATTCCAATCCGGTTTCAGACTGCAGATTCCGTTGAGAGAGAAAGAAAAGAATCCAATCCGGAAAGCAATTCTTCCATTGTCCATGACAGCAGCATAAGACCGGAACTGCGTTCTGTGTCGGAAGAACATAGAAATCTGCGTCATACCCAGGCGCAGTTTGCCCGCAAGATAATGGAACTGTTTTCCTGCCGGAAACTGGAGAAAAATCCGGAAAAAACCGGCAGATTGATGCAGGAAGCAGGTTCTATGGTACAGACTCTGATTCAATGTTCGCCCAATACGGTACGATATCAGTTATATGGTGCTGTCTTTTATGTTTTGCTGGGGGAACAGCGGCAGGCAGCTCAAATGGAATCCAGAGTACGGAATGTTGTCACGGCTTCCAGAAAAAAATACAGTATTGAATACTGTTATCTTCTTTATCTTCAGTATCAGATTGCCTGTGCCAATGGGCAGATGAAAGAGGCGGAAAAGAAAAAAATCAGGATGATGGAATATATTCAGCTTGCCATGGATCGTAATCCGGCAGATTTCGACCTGCCGCTGCTGTTGTGCAGCGATGGCATTGATATGGAAAAACTGGACCTGGAGGAATTGTGGGAAGTATTGAAATATATGCACCGTCAGGGAAATAACAGTCCATATCTTTATCTGGCAGGTGCTTTTCTGATTCATAATTCCGAAGGTGCTGTGATGGTCCGGGAAAAACTGGACCTGTGGATAACAGGCTGTCTTCGGTATGCATTAAAGTATGGATTTCTTACTGAACATACTGCTAAAATGGCGGCAGATATGAGGCCAGATGTCTATAGAAATTATCACTGGCATCTGCTGGAAAAACTATATCTTAACTTTCCGCTGATTTCTGTTTTTTCTGCTTTCTGTACGGCATTGATCCGCTGTGATATCAGAAGGGAAAGCGTATTCTGTTATTATGAAAAAGCTGTAGAGGATGATCTGAAAATTGCCAGATTGTATGATTATTATATGTATTCTCTGCCAGCAGATTTTGACAAACCCATTAACAGGGAAGTTCTGCTGTATTTTTCATTGGATGAATATGTAAATCCGCAGATTTATATAAGAATCTGTCTGAATGTGGTGGAATTTTATGAGGATGATATGCAGATTCTGCCTTTTTTTCAAAAAGGAATGGATCGTTTTGTCCGAAAACAGATTCTTCGAAAAAACTGGAGTCAGGAACTGGCCATGCTTGCAGGTATCATTCTGGAACCGGATCAGGTGGATGAAGAACTGGCACAGGCACTGATTCCCATGTTGTATCTGGTTCAGGTGCAGGCGCAGCTGCCGGATGGGTTCCGGATTATGTATGACAGTGGAATATACAAAGAACCGCAGGTTGGAATCATTCAGAATGAAAAAACCTGCCTTTCCGTTCCGGGCGGAACAGGATCATTCCGAATTGCAGATCGGGATGGAAATCCGGTCAGCGGTATCCGTCTTCTGGTTATGAAACTGATGGAGAATGAAGAATTAATGCATCGCTGTGAATCCCTGTGTCCGGAGGACCCGTTTCTGCTTTTAATTAAAACCCATTACTGGCTGGAACAGGGGATGACAGAAAACTGTGATCTTCCATTATGTTTTCAGTATCTGAGAGATGATTCTCTGGCAGATCATTTCCGTAAGCTTCTGCTTGCATATCTTCTGGAACAGGCGAACCATGCGGAATATGGAGACGAAGAAATTCAGACCCTGATGAGGTACACAAACTGGATGGATCAAAATCAGATAATGGAATGGACACGTACTCTGATTGAAAAGGGTTACCACCGGGAAGCAGTCGGCTTTCTGTTTTATTTATCACCGGATAATTTTCCGATGGACTCTCTTCAGAAACTGGCAGAAGAACTGGTTGACAGACCTATTAATATAGAAGAAACAACGTTTCTGCTGTTTCTGTTGAAGCAGGAAGCTGCAGATAACGATTTACTGTCATGTCTCAGCAGAAGTTACCGGGGGCACACATCGTTAATGATACAGATTTATCAATGGTGCTGTAAGCAGCAGATTTCCTGCGAACCTCTGGTGTACAGGCTCCTGCTCCGGCTCCTGATGACGGAAACGGCGGATCTGAAATTAATGCAGGAACTTCTGAGTCAGATTATTAATAATGAAAATGCAAAGCTGCTTTCCACAGCGGTGATCAATCGAATCTGCTATGAATATGTATGTGAGAAAAGTGTATCAAATGAAATTATTCCGGATTATATTGAAGCAGAAATGATTCATTCCGGCGGCATGGAAGCATTATCCGTTCCCTGTCAGCTGGCATGTCTGAAATATAATAATGAATTCGGAATGAATCATGATCTGGAAAAAGAGATGGTGAAGGAAATGTGCCGACGTATGCTGGATGCAGGTATTCATCTGGATTTTCTGAACAGACAGGCAGCAGAATTCGGTATGGAAGCTTTTCCTATGTTTCAGATCAATCTGGGCCTGCAGGAAAACAGTGCCCTGCTGTCGGAACGGAATACGGGTGCTTCGGTATCTGCTGAATACAGAATTGATGGTGCAAAGCAGATTTATTCGGTGCCGGCCCACCATGGATATGCACTGTTTTATTATGCGCCGGCAGCTGTTTTTGCAGGGGAAAACGTACAGTATCGATTCCTGTGCGGAAAAGCAGCTTCTCCATGGATTTCCGCAGGAGAATGGAATTTCGAACCGGCAAAAGTAAGAAATCGATATCAGAATCTTCAAAGAATATCTGTGTCAGTTAAAAACAGGGATATTACGGTTGAACAGCTGAAAAATTATTCTGTTGCTGTAATGCTGGCAGATTCTATCGGGAGAAATATAAAATAAGGAATGTGTAATGAATGAATAGATTAAACTTGGGAATTGATCTGACAGACTGGGGCTGTACCATGGCATGGTACCATTCCGGAAAAGGGACCATGGAAATTCTGGTGGATCAGAATGGTGAATCGGTATTTCCATCCTATCTCGCTCTGAATCCGGAAAACGGACAATGGAGTTCCGGTTACGATGCGGAACAGATGAAGGGAAACAGCGGATATCTTGTTCTTCACAGGATATTATCTCTGTTTTTAAGTCAGAACAGTCTGGAGGTCAATTCAAATGTTTTTACTGCAGATGAAATGATGATGCATTATATGGAGGGGGTGTTTCAGGAGGCAAAGGACCGATCCGGAATCCGGAATCTGGGTCAGGTGGTCATCTGTGCAGAAGGTTTTTCCATTTCTGATGTGGATCGAATGACAGAAATGATTCGAACTCTGGAATCGGCTGCATCGGTTCACATCTACAATCGGGAAGAATGCTTTCTGTATTACATGCTGAGTCACTCCAAAGACATATGGAGCAATACCAGTTATCTTTTTGATTATGGGCCGGATGGACTGGACTGTTATGAGCTGAATCAGCTGAATGGATTCAGTCATGTTATGGTTCATGCAGCAACAGAACATAGAGAAGACGTACCGTTTTATGAAGGAACAGACAGGGATGCAGAACGGGATCGGTGGTTTGAAGAACTGGCAGTTGAAAAAATGAACGGAAAAATAGTATCCAGTGTCATTGTTTCAGGAAACGGTTTTCAGGATCTGTCATGGGCAAAGGGATTTTTCCGGGCGATTAAATCGCAGAAAAGCAGAAAGATATTTCAGGTGGCTCATCTTTTTGCTCTCGGTGCAGGATATGCGGCAAACCATCTTGCTGCAGAAAACAGAAAATTTCCTTACATATGTCTCTGCAGAAACAGACTCAGTACTACAGTCCGTATGGTTCTGGATCATCAGGAGAATCAGGAGCAGATTATTCTTGCAAAGGAGGGAGAAAACTGTTTTGAATCCAGAACTTCCATGGAACTGAATCTGATTGAAATGAATACAGTGGATCTTCTGGTGAAAAATACAGGGGCGGCATCTGCCAGAAAAATCACCTGTGATCTGTCTGATTTTATGGCGGATGGAAGATCAAGAACCCAGATTCGTCTGATGCTGGTTTTTCCGGAAGAAAACAAAATGGCTGTCAGAATAGAAGATATGGGATTTGGAGAGTTATTTCCATCAACCGGACAGATTTATCAGAATGTATTTCAGATATAGATTTTAACGGAGGATCATTATGGGACGTTTGACCAGATGCTGCGAGAAAAAAAACAAAGAAATTTCCTGTTATGTGAAGTCAGCGGGAATACGTCTGTATACAATAGAAGAATTGACTTATTTTCTTCAGAATTATCTGTATCTGATTGATGATACTTTTTTTGATTCCGGTTTTCTGCTGTTCCTGCGGGACGGTCTGGGAAGACAGGATCTTTTTGAACTGGTAAGTAATAGTTCAGGAAAAGTGGAACCGTTGCTGCTGGTCGGAAAACTGGCCGGAGAAATCGGAGATCTTTCCAGAGCAGAGCTGTCTGCTCTGACGAAGAAAATAAATGAATTCCGGAGGCTTACACCGGAAGGAAGAATACGGGTGCAGGCCGATATGCTTATGGAGCGCGGAGAGTATGAGCAGGCGAATATGATCTATGATCAGCTGCTGGCAGAGCTGGAGCAGGAAGATGGGAAAGGACGGGACAGCAGAAATCGACAGGAACAGGGATTTCTGTATTACCAGAAAGGCAGAATCTCCATGGCATTATTTGAATGGGAAAAAGCGGGCAGCTTTTTTGTCCGTGCTTATGAGATTCTGAAAAAAGAAGAAATCCTGCAGGTGCTTTTTGAACTATCCCGGATCAGTTCCATACCGGTCTGTTCGGAGGATATATTCCGTTCCGTTCCGGAAGAACAGGTGGCCCGTTGGGAAAGTGCTTTTCAGAAGCGGAGAGCACAGATTGATGAGGAAGCAGATCGGCAGATCAGTCCTTTAAATGATGTGGAAGAGGGGTCAGAAGATTTTTTTCTGCGTGCAGAAGAACTGACCGGCCGGTGGCATCAGGATTACAGAAAAATCTGTAAGTACTGATTCATCATCAGCAGACATTGTTCCAAAAAATATCTGTTTTTTCATCTCTGCTGATACACTGGTAAAAAATGTATTGTCAAGATTGCATTTTTTCAGTATAATAACAAGATGTGTGAAAAAAACAACTGAAACAGGCTTTACATTGGAGGAATAAACCGTGACGGATCTGAAACAGGAAATAGAGAGACGGCGTACCTTTGCGATTATTTCGCATCCGGATGCCGGTAAAACAACGTTAACCGAAAAACTGCTGCTTTACGGAGGAGCAATCAATCTGGCCGGTTCCGTAAAGGGACGTAAAACAGCCAGACATGCTGTGTCTGACTGGATGGAGATTGAAAAAGAAAGAGGTATTTCCGTTACCTCATCTGTAATGCAGTTTGAATATGACGGATATTGCATTAACATTCTGGATACACCCGGACATCAGGATTTCTCCGAAGATACGTATCGTACCCTGATGGCAGCAGATTCTGCAGTCATGGTAATTGATGCATCAAAGGGTGTGGAACCCCAGACTATTAAGCTTTTTAAGGTCTGTGTTATGCGTCATATCCCCATTTTTACATTTATCAACAAACTGGACCGTGAAGCCAATGATCCCTTTGAACTGATGGATGACATTGAAAATGTTCTCGGGATTGCAACCTGTCCCATTAACTGGCCCATTGGCAGCGGCAAGAACTTCAAGGGTACTTATGACCGCAATACAAAGGTAATTTCCAAGTTTACTGCAGCAGACAGCGGCATGAAGGAAATTGCCGTTGAAAATATTTCCATTGATGACCCGAATCTCGAAGACCTGATTGGTTTCCAGTACCGGGATCAGCTTCTGGAAGACATTGAACTGCTGGACGGTGCCGGTCAGGAGTTTGACCAGGATATGGTCAGCCGCGGTGAACTGTCACCGGTATTTTTTGGTTCTGCTCTCACCAACTTTGGTGTGGAAACCTTCCTGAAACATTTCCTTGCCATGACCTATACACCGATGGCAAGAAAATCAGATCAGGGTCTGATTGATCCGGTTGATAATGATTTTTCAGCATTTGTTTTCAAAATTCAGGCTAATATGAACAAAGCCCATCGTGACAGAATTGCATTTATGAGAATCTGTTCCGGTAAATTTGATGCCGGAATGGAAGTATATCATACACAGGGGGATAAAAAGATCAAACTTTCACAGCCGCAGCAGATGATGGCACAGGAAAGAAAGATTGTGGAAGAAGCTTACGCAGGTGATATCATCGGTGTATTCGATCCCGGCATTTTTAATATTGGTGACACCATCTGTAAGCCGGGCAATAAATTTGCTTTTGAAGGCATCCCCACATTTGCACCGGAGCATTTTGCAAGAGTACGTCAGATCGATACCATGAAGAGAAAGCAGTTCATTAAAGGCGTCAGTCAGATTGCCCAGGAAGGTGCGATTCAGATTTTCCAGGAATTCAATTCCGGTATGGAAGAAATTATTGTCGGTGTGGTAGGTGTTCTTCAGTTTGATGTACTTCTTCATCGCCTGAAAGCCGAGTATAACGTGGAAGTCAGACTGGATCAGCTTCCCTATGAATACATTCGCTGGATTGAAAATGAAGACATCGATGTGAATAAGATTCAGGGAACATCGGATATGAAACGCATTAAGGATCTCAAGGGAAATCCGCTGCTGCTCTTTGTCAACAGCTGGAGTGTAGGCATGGTTCAGGAAAGAAATCCTGATCTGAAGCTGGCCGAGTTCGGACGATGGTAGGAAAGACAGAATGACCTCATGTACATTTGTCTGAAATTTGTGGTAAATGGTGAATGTATGCGGAATCCTTCCTTCATATGATAATATCAGATAGAATCTGAAACAGGAGGAATTCTGATGAGGTTGTTTGACTGCCGCAATAAAGAAGTCATCAATATCTGTGACTGCCGAAAACTGGGATTTGTATCAGATATTGAGTTTTGCCCGGATACCGGAAAGATTACAGCGCTGATTGTTCCGGGCCCCATGAAACTTTTTTCATCGAGATGTCATGAAGGTGAAATTGTAATCCCGTTTTGTTGTGTCAGACAGTTTGGAAAAGAAATTATTCTTGTGGAGATCAATCCCAAAGAACTGCCCGATGACAAAGGGGGAAAGGAAATGTGTAAATAAACGAATAGTTGAATAATCTGCATCTGCAGACCCGGCGGAGGTTTGTTATGAAATGTCCATATTGCGGAACCGACAATACAAAGGTAATTGATTCAAGACCATCTGATGAGAACAGTGTCATCAGACGACGCAGACAATGTGACAGCTGCGGAAGACGATTTACCACCTATGAAAAGGTGGAAACCATTCCTTTGATGGTTATAAAAAAAGATAATAACAGGGAACCATTTGACCGTTCCAAAATCGAAAGCGGTATTATCAGAGCGTGTCATAAAAGACCTGTGTCCACAGAAGCGATCAATGATGCAGTGAATCTGATCGAATCACAGATTTTTACCATAGAAGTGAAAGAAATAAAAAGCAGTCTGATCGGTGAAATGGTCATGGAGCAGTTGAAAAAACTGGATGAAGTAGCGTATGTTCGGTTCGCATCTGTTTACAGGGAATTCCGCGATGTGAACTCTTTCCTTGCCGAACTGGAAAAACTGTATCGTAAACAGTAATTGAGGTGTGTATGTCAGTATTATCTGTTTTTTATCCGAATGAACTTCAGGACAGTACCTATGCGATTGATTATCAGAAGATGTATGACCGGGGATACAGAGGTGTTATCTATGATATTGATAATACTCTTGTTCCACATGGGGCACCGCCGGATGAAAGAGCTGTGAAGCATTTTGAAAAACTGAGGGAAACCGGGATTCAGTTCTGTCTGATCTCCAATAATAAGGAACCCAGAGTGGCATCTTTCGCAGAAGGGATCGGCGGCGCGTTTTATATCTGTGATGCTCATAAGCCTTCCAGAAAAGCATATATGGAAGCAGTTGCAAAGATGGGACTCATGAAAAGTCAGGTTTTTTTTGTGGGAGATCAGATCTTTACAGATGTTTACGGTGCCCGAAGAGCAGGACTTTACAGCATTCTGGTGAATCCCATTCATCCCAAAGAGGAAATCCAGATCGTACTGAAGCGATTTCTTGAAAAAATTATTCTGTTTTTTTACAAACTGGAGCATGGGAAAACCCTTTCCCGCAATCTCTGATTATTTTTTGCAGACAACAACAGAAGTATCAGCGAAAGTGTGAAATTGTAATATAACAGTTGAAATTTATAATTTTTTAGTATAAAATAGTGTAAGTTAATGCGTCTATGGTAAAACGAGAAAATAAAGGTACGCATTAAAGATGTTGTTACTGTTCAGTGCCAGCCTCGAAAACACTGTGTGTTTCCCCGATGCGGCGTATTCGCCATACGAATTTGCAAAAAGTGCTTATGAATGCAGGTATTCGTTACACTTTTTTCGTAAATCTGTCTGGTTCTGAACATAACAGGTTGTTAATCAAGGAGGAATAATCTATGTTATCAGCAGGCGATTTCAGAAATGGTATTACCATTGAATATGAAAATAATATTTATCAGATCATCGAATTTCAGCATGTAAAACCCGGTAAGGGTGCTGCTTTCGTAAGAAGCAAACTGAAAAATATCATCAGCGGCGGCGTTGTTGAAAAGACATTCAGACCCACAGAAAAGTTTGAAGAAGCCCGTATTGACAGAGTAGATATGCAGTATTTATACAATGACGGTGATCTGTTCTACTTTATGGATATGAATACATTTGAACAGATCGGTCTGAATCAGGATCAGATCGGTGATGCACTGAAGTTTGTAAAAGAAAACGAAATGGTAAAGGTTATTTCTCATAAGGGCAACGTATTTGCTGTGGAACCTCCTTTGTTTGTTGAACTGGAGATCACAGATACAGAGCCTGGTTTCAAGGGCGATACTGCTACCGGTGCAACAAAACCTGCAACTGTAGAAACCGGTGCACTGGTTTATGTACCTCTCTTTGTCAACCTTGGCGATAAGATTAAAATCGATACCAGAACAGGTGAGTATTTATCCAGAGTATAATCAGACTGTATGCTGCGGATGTTCAGCCTTTGGCTGACATCTCCACTGGTCAGTGAGTTTACGTCTGAAATGAAACAGGATAGGTGAAAGGCCGGATACAGATGTATTCGGCCTTTCTTTCCGAATGCGCCCGGCGGGCGCATGTTCTAAATTCGGCCCGTCAATGGGCACGGAGGACAATGATATGAATCAGATTAAGATGATCGGAATCGATCATAGTAAAGCAACTGTGGAATATCGTGAGCTTTTTTCTTTTACAAAAGCAGGTGCCGGTCATGCAATGGAGGAGTTAAAAGAAAAGAAGGGAATCGATGGTGTCATCATCCTTTCCACCTGTAATCGTATGGAACTCTGGGTAAGTGCCCATGCGGATATGGAGCTTTCACTGTATGATGAATTATGCCGGTTAAAACAGGTGAATTCCCAGGAATACAGGGACTTGTTTACGGAAAGAGAAGGCGATGAAGCCATAAGACATCTTTTTGAAACCGCCTGTGGTCTGAAATCGAAAATTATCGGCGATGATCAGATTATTACCCAGGTTAAATCCGCATTGACTTTGTCCAGAGAAGTGTTCTGCACAGACAAAGTACTGGAAACGCTGTTTCGAACAGCAGTCTCCGCAGGAAAAAAAGTTAAGACCGAAGTGAGGCTGACCGGTAATGACACATCAGCCATCACAGGTGCCATCCATAGCCTGAAGGCACAGGGAATCAGACTGGGTGAAATGACCTGTATGGTGATTGGGAATGGAGAAATGGGCAGACTGGCAGCTACTGCACTGATTCAGGAAGGGGCCGATGTCACCGTCACCGTTCGTCAGTACCATAATGGTCAGGTACAGATTCCGAAAAACTGTTCCCGTATTAATTACGGAGATCGTATGGAATATCTGAAATACTGTGATCTGGTGGTCAGTGCGACTGCAAGCCCCAATTGCACCATCAAGTACAGTGAAATTACTCAGGTTCCCAGAAAAGAAAATGTTATTATGATTGATCTGGCTGTACCCCGTGATATCGATCAGGCCGTTGGAAAGCTGGATGGAATTACATTGTATGACATTGACAGTTTCGGACTGGAAATAGAACACGAACAGCTGAAAGCAGCAACAGCAGAGGCAGAGGTGATTCTTCAGGAATTTATCAGTGATTTTAACCTCTGGTATGGATGCATGGATCTGGTACCGCTGGTTCAGAAAGTCTGCAGCCAGGCAGCTCAGGATGTGGGACTCAGATTGACAAAACCAATGAAAAAACTGGATGCATCGGAAACAGATAAAGTGGAAATGGAAAAAGCCATTGAAACGGCAGCTTCCAAAGTAGTTAATAAAATTCTGTTTGGATTAAGAGATAATCTGAATATCAGCACCTGGCGTGAATGCATGGAAGCAGTTGCCCAGATTTATGAAATCGAAAAATAAACCTGGCAATCTGCAGGACAGGACAGCCGGTGGAAGTTTGAGAAAAACAGAGGAAATAAAAATGCAGACCGAAGACGGATATTTTCCCATGTTTTTTAACATTGCAGGGAAAAAAATATTGATTGTCGGAGCAGGAAATATTGCACTTCGTCGGATTCATACCCTGATGGAATTTCAGGCAGAGGTTACCGTGATCGCGCCGGTTCTGAAAGAGGAAATCCGGGAACTGTATCGGGCAGGTTCTGTCCATGTGGAAGAAAGAGAATATCAGGATACCGACAGGCTCCGTGAATATTTTATGGTGATTGCGGCAACAGATGATGCTGACCTGAACAGGAAAATCTGCAGGGAAGGAAAAATGCAGGGAATTCTGGTTAACAATGCTTCTGATAAAAGTCAGTGTGACTTTTATTTCCCTGCAATTGTAAAAGAAGGAAATGTGGTGGCCGGCGTCTGTGCAGGAGGCAAAGATCACAGTCTGGTCCGGAAAACAGCAGCCGGCATGCGCAGATGGCTGAAGGAGTTTCTGGAACAGACAGCAGAATCCATTTAATTTGAATCCATAAATTTTGAAAAGGAGTGGCAGATAATAATGAGCAGATCAGAAGAACTTTTTGCAAGGGCTCTTGAAGTAATTCCCGGTGGTGTAAACAGCCCCGTACGTGCTTTTCGAAGTGTAGGCGGAACACCCAGATTTATTACTTCAGCCAATGGCTCACATATTGTAGATGAAGATGGAAAATCATACCTTGATTTCATCGGATCATGGGGACCGATGATTCTCGGACACAACCATGAAGGGGTACGCCGGAAGGTGCTGGAGGCATGCATGGATGGCCTCAGTTTCGGTGCACCCACAGAACGGGAAGTAATCATGGCAGAACTGATCTGCAGTATGGTTCCCGGCATGGAGATGGTTCGTATGGTAAATTCCGGTACCGAAGCGGTTATGAGTGCCCTTCGTGCTGCACGCGGCTATACCGGTCGAGACAAAATCATTAAATTTGCAGGAAACTATCATGGACACAGTGATTCCATTCTGATCAAAGCCGGATCCGGTGTCATGGAAGGCGGAGTTCCCGACAGCTCCGGTGTAACAAGAGGAGCCACCGCAGATACACTTTCCGCTGTATACAATGATCTTTCCAGTGTGGAGGAAATCCTGGACCAGTATCCGGAACAGATTGCTGCAATCATTGTGGAACCGGTTGCGGCAAATATGGGTGTTGTTCCGCCGGCAGAAGGTTTTCTGCAGGGACTGAGAGATCTTTGTACGAAACATGGTGTGGTTTTGATTTTTGATGAAGTGATCAGCGGTTTCCGTCTTGCTGCAGGCGGTGCACAGGAATACTTCGGCATTCAGGCCGATCTGGTTACCTTTGGAAAAATCATTGGCGGCGGCATGCCTGTAGGCGCTTACGGCGGAAAAAAAGAGATCATGTCAGTGATTTCTCCCCTTGGTCCGGTTTACCAGGCAGGAACACTCAGCGGCAATCCCATTGCCATGGCAGCAGGCATTGAAATGCTGACCATTCTGAAAGAAAATCCATCCATTTATACCGGAATCCGTGAAACAGGCGAGTATCTTTTTAACGGAATTCAGGCAATTCTGGATGAAACCGGAGCCCCCTGCACCATGAACCATGTCAGCTCACTGGGCAATATTTTCTTCACTCCCGATCCGGTTGTGGACTATACCTCTGCCCAGAAATCCGATACAGCAGCCTTTGGACGTTATTTCCATTACATGCTGGACAACGGTGTTCATCTGGGTCCTTCTCAGTTTGAAGCGATGTTTGTATCCGCAGCCCACACAAAAGAAGATATTGATATGGCACTTGAACTGATCAGAAAGTATTTTACGAAATAACAGGGTTGAAATCTGATCTTTATTTTTTTAGCAAACGAGCACAAAAGCCAGTGCAGATATATCCACCCAAAGGGGGCATTTGCCTGAGTCTTTAGAAGGTCTTAGCGAAAGCCCCTGGAAAAAGGAACTTGAGCTCCAGAGCTTCAAAGACTCAGGTTCTGCACCCGTGGTGGATATACTGACTGGCTTGAAGTGCGTAAAAGGGCTCATTGCATAGAATCAGTCCACATAGGATTCACGAATCAGACCATCCCGGTATGCCTGCAGAAGATCGGTCAGATCGGCAATCTGATCCCGGATCAGTTCTCCGTCATCCATGTCATTGACCAGTCTGCGGTGCGGGAATTTTTCAACGGTTATCTGATCAGAATGGATATCATCCTCATTCAATATGGCTTCTTCCTGGGATGCAAAAGGTTTATGGGCAGCCAGGAAAATGGAATGGGAATTATAGATCAGGGTATAACCTGCTCTGCCGGTGGTTTTCTGATAGGCTTTCGCGAAACCGCCGTCTATAATCATCAGCTTGCCGTTGCATTTCACCGGACTTTCCTCTGTTTTCACCGGAACATGTCCATTGATAATATGTGCGGTCTTCACATCCAGTTCAAAGGCTTCCAGAATTTTATTGACAATTTCCTCTTTTTCAATCAGACGGTAATAGGGATTTTTTATTTCCACCCATGTTTCTTCATCATCAATAAAATAACGCTCGAAGGTTGCCATCTTATCCTTGCCGAACAAAGGAGAATTCTTATTGCACCAGATGAACCACATAATATCCTGGGCATAGGTTTTCTGCGGTCCGGGTGAAGAATAATATGCCTGGCGGCAGAGACGGTCCAGTTCATTGTACAGACATCTGCCGTACAGATATTTGTCGCCGATCTGAACTTTGATCATGTTGCCATCTTCATCAAAGGGTACACATCCATGGTACAGCAGGTTATTGTTGTATACCAGATACAGGCTGCCTTTGTCATAGAGGAAACGTACATGTTTTTTCAGTTTTTCGCTGTGGGTAAATGCAGTAACCAGACGATCCATAACACTGGCTTCTTCTTCTGTCAGTTTATAAGGATCAGCCGGATCAATGGTAGGAAAATCCGTATCATTTAATGCATAGGTTTTGCCGTCAATGGTAATGGTTCCGTCTTCATAATTGATCTTATCCAGCAGCAAACGATCTTCCATATGAAATTCCGGATGGTTTTTTATGATCTGACCTTCCAGTTTGAACTGGATGATCGCCATAGCTTTCTGAATCCGTTTATCGGAATCCATATCTGAAATATTATATGTATCCTTATTATAGTGAATATTGAACTTCGGCCCCGGTTCGTTGATGTAGGTTGCCATTACGAAACGAAGCAGCGGAACCAGATTGATCCCATATCCGTCTTCCAGAATATCCAGCTCTCCGTAACGGGCAGCAAAACGGAGAATAACGGCGATACATGCCGGGTGACCGCTGGCAGCAGCCATCCATGTGATATCATGATTGCCCCACTGAACATCCACAGAATGGTAGTTCATTAAGGTATCCATAATAATATGCGGACCGGGACCTCTGTCAAAAATATCACCGAGAACATGCAGATGAGAGACTGCAAGCCGCTGGATGGTTTTACAGAGTTCAATGATACACCTGGGTGCCTGACCGGTGGCGATAATCGATGCGATAATTGAATTATAGTATTGAATTTTATCGCTGTTGGGGTTGCTTTCAAAAATGATTTCTTCAAATACATATGAGAAATCGGAAGAAAGCAGTTTGCGCACTCTGGAACGTGTATATTTGCTGGCAATACGGCAGGTTACCTTGATCAGACGGTTCAGGGTGATTTTATACCAGTCATTGATTTCCGGTTCCTGTTTCTGAATCAGACCCAGTTTCTGTTCCGGATAATAAATCAAAGTTGCCAGAGTTTTTTTATCTTTTTCGCTGAGGGTATTGCCGAATTCATCTTCAATTTTCTGTTTAATGGAACCGGAGCCGTTTTTCAACACATGAAGAAACTGTTCATATTCACCGTGCAGATCGGAAACAAAGTGTTCTGTCCCTTTGGGCAGATTTAAAATAGCGGACAGATTGATGATTTCCGTGGATGCTTTGGATATAGTTGGAAAACGCTGCGAAAGCACACGCAGATAGCGTAAATCGTTTGCCATGAAATACTCCTTTCAATATATGTATGGAATCCGAAAAGGCAGATTCCGGCACAGCTGTCATGGATTATCAGTTAAAAATATATCTGTGCATTTTGTTTGAGTTCATGACCGACCGGATGTGGCTGCGGTCAGCCGTTTGAGAAGATGATGGGATCCGCGATGAAAAATGTTTCGACGGATCTGATAATATGCTAACACAAACGGGATGAAAAAGAAACCTGAATTTTTGCTGTTATGCTGAAAATATGAAAAAAAATACATTATAATAAGAAAAAATAACCAAAAGTGGATATGAACAGAAAAACCAGTCGGCGGACAGAACTTCGGATTTCTTAATGAAATCTTTATCAGAAAACCGTGTTTTAAGGACGAATTAAGAAACGTTATGGCTGCATTAACAAATATTTATGCAAGTGTTTTTATTGTGTTTTTTTTAATAAACACCGGAAAATATGACTCTATTTTGCCAAAATTCGCAGAAGAATCATTTGCAAGTTTGGGCACATGATGATATAATCATAAGCAATGCGGACGGGTATCCGCAACCAATGAAATTATTCTACTACCCTATGAAACATATTATACTATCTAGGAGGAATTTCCAATGGCAAGAAAAATGAAAACCATGGATGGTAACCATGCTGCTTCCCATGCTTCTTATGCATTTACAGAAGTAGCAGCAATCTACCCGATCACCCCCTCATCTGTCATGGCAGAAGCTGCTGACGAATGGGCAACAGCCGGAAGAAAGAACATCTTCGGTCAGCCCGTACAGGTAATCGAAATGCAGTCTGAAGCAGGTGCTGCAGGTGCCGTACATGGCTCTCTGGCAGCAGGTGCTCTGACAACTACCTACACAGCATCTCAGGGTCTGCTTTTAATGATTCCCAACCTTTACAAAGTTGCCGGCGAACAGCTCCCCGGTGTATTCAACGTATCTGCACGTGCACTGGCTTCTCACGCACTGTCAATCTTCGGCGATCACTCTGACGTATACGCATGCCGTCAGACCGGATGCGCTATGCTTTGCGAATCCAGTGTTCAGGAAGTTATGGACTTAACACCTGTTGCTCATCTGGCTGCTATCAAAGGCAAAGTTCCTTTCATCAACTTCTTTGACGGTTTCAGAACATCTCATGAAATTCAGAAGATTGAAGAATGGGATTACGAAGATCTGAAGGATATGCTGGATATGGATGCACTGGCTGAGTACAGAGCACATGCTCTGAATCCCAATCATCCCTGCCAGAGAGGTTCCGCACAGAACCCCGATATCTTCTTCCAGGCAAGAGAAGCATGCAACCCTTACTACGATGCACTGCCTGCAATCGTACAGGAATACATGGACAAGATCAATGCCAAGATCGGTACCAATTATAAACTGTTCAACTATGTAGGTGCTCCCGATGCAGAACAGATCATCATCGCTATGGGCTCCGTATGTGAAACCATCGATGAAACCATCGCTTACATGAACGCAGCAGGTGCTAAGGTTGGTGCGATCAAGGTTCGTCTGTACAGACCTTTCTCAGCCGAAGCACTGGTTGCAGCAATTCCTGAAACTGTTAAGAAGATTACTGTTCTGGACAGAACAAAAGAACCCGGTGCAATGGGCGAACCTCTGTATCTGGATGTTGTTGCTGCATTAAAGGGTACAAAGTTCGAAACTGTTCCCGTATTCACAGGCCGTTACGGTTTAGGTTCCAAGGATACAACTCCTGCACAGATTCTTGCTGTATACAACAATGAAACAAAGCAGAAGTTCACTGTTGGTATCGTTGATGATGTTACCAACCTGTCACTGGAACTGGGCGATGCTCCCGATACCACACCTGCATCTACAATCAGCTGTAAGTTCTGGGGTCTGGGTGCTGACGGTACCGTAGGTGCTAACAAGAACTCCATCAAGATCATCGGTGACAACACAGATATGTATGCACAGGCATACTTTGACTATGACTCCAAGAAGTCCGGCGGTGTAACAATTTCTCACCTTCGTTTCGGTAAGGAAGCAATCCACTCCACATACCTGATTTCCAAGGCTAACTTTGTTGCATGCCACAATCCTTCTTATGTACGTAAGTACAACATGGTTCAGGATATCAAGGACGGCGGTACATTCCTGCTGAACTGCTCCTGGGATATGGAAGGTATTGAAAAGCATCTGCCCGGTCAGGCTAAGAAGTACATTGCTGATCACAACATCAAGATGTATGTAATCGATGGTGTTAAGATCGGTATCGAAACCGGCATGGGTCCCACACGTATCAACACAATTCTGCAGTCTGCATTCTTCAAGCTTGCAAATATTATTCCTGAAGATACAGCCATCGAACTGATGAAGAAGGCTGCAGCTGCTACATATGGCCGCAAGGGTCAGGACGTAGTAGAAAAGAACTGGGCTGCCATCGAAGCTGGTGCTAAGCAGGTTGTTGAAATCGAAGTACCCGCAAGCTGGAAAGACTGCGAATACGAAGATCTGGGCAAGAGCGTAGCAGGTGATTCCGATGTTGCCAAGTTCGTTAACAACATCCAGATCCCGATCAATGCACAGGAAGGCAACAAGCTGCCTGTATCCGCATTCAAGGATTATGTGGATGGTACAACACCTTCCGGTTCTGCTGCATTTGAAAAACGTGGTATCGCTGTTAATATTCCTGTATGGGATTCTTCCAAGTGTATCCAGTGTAACCGTTGTTCATACGTTTGCCCTCACGGTGTAATCCGTCCTGTTGTTATGACAGAAGCAGAAGCAGCAGCAGCTCCCGCCGGTGTTGAAGTACTGACATGTACAGGTCTGAAGGAATTCAAGTACACCATGACTGTTTCCGCTCTTGACTGTACAGGCTGCGGTTCCTGTGCTAATGTCTGCCCCGGCAACAAGCAGGGTAAGGCTCTGGAAATGAAGAACTTCGAAGAAAACGTTGGCGTTCAGGCTGGTTTCGATTACGGTTTAACCATTCCCAAGAAACCCGAAGTTGCTGCCAAGTTTGCTGCTGAAACCGTTAAGGGTTCACAGTTCAGACAGCCTCTGCTTGAGTTCTCAGGCGCATGTGCAGGCTGTGGTGAAACTCCTTACGCTAAGCTGATCACACAGCTGTTTGGTGAAAGAATGTACATTGCAAACGCAACCGGATGTTCTTCCATCTGGGGTAACTCCTCACCTTCCACACCTTATACTGTAAACGAAAAGGGTCAGGGTCCTGCATGGGATAACTCCTTATTCGAAGACAACGCTGAATTCGGTTATGGTATGTTACTGGCTCAGAACGCAATCCGTGCCCGTCTGAAAGAAGAAGTTGAAGATGTGGTTGCAAACGGAACTAACGAAGCTGTTAAGGCTGCAGGTCAGGAATGGCTGGATACATTCGCATGTGGTGCTACAAACGGTGCTGCTACCGATAAGCTGATTGCTGCTCTGGAAGCATGTGGATGTGAAAAGGCTCAGAAGATCCTGTCTGAAAAGGATTATCTGTCCAAGAAGTCACAGTGGATCTTCGGTGGTGACGGCTGGGCTTACGATATCGGTTTCGGCGGTGTTGACCATGTTCTTGCTTCCGGTAAGGATATCAACATCTTCGTATTCGATACAGAAGTTTACTCCAACACAGGCGGACAGGCTTCCAAGTCCACCAACGTAGGTGCTGTTGCTCAGTTCGCTGCAGGTGGTAAGGATGTGAAGAAGAAAGATCTGGCTGGTATCGCTATGAGCTATGGTTATGTATATGTTGCTCAGATTGCTATGGGCGCTGACTACAACCAGACTGTTAAGGCCATTGCTGAAGCAGAAGCTTATCCCGGACCTTCACTGATCATCGCTTACGCTCCTTGTATCAACCATGGTATCAGAAAGGGTATGGCTAAGGCTATGACAGAAGAAGCAGAAGCAGTAGCAAGCGGATACTGGCATATGTTCAGATACAACCCTGCACTGAAGGAAGAAGGCAAGAATCCTTTCAGCCTGGATTCCAAGGCTCCTGATATGACTCAGTACCAGAACTTCTTAAAGGGTGAAGTACGTTACACATCACTGGCTCTGAAGAACCCTGAAAAGGCTCAGAGAATGTTTGCCAAGTCTGAACAGTTCGCTGTTGAGAAATACGAACATCTGCAGAGACTGGTTGCTCTGTACGCAGTAGAAGAATAATATCAGTACATGCCGATCGGCATGGATTCTGATATGATATAGCATATTTCCGGAGATGGGAAAACTCCAATGGGGTTTCCCATCTCTTTTTCTTTAATAAACGCGTCGATTCACACTCAAATGATCATTTATAAATGATTTGAATATTGTACATAAGGAAATAATCGATGTTTCTTAAAAATACTTTCTATTTTTTCTGTTTTGGTGTAAAATATATTGCGTGAATGGAATCAGAGTGCAACAGATTGATGAAAGAAAACTGCAGTCTGATAATATCTGTTTATAAAACGTATTGGTGATTTCACCTTACACTAGACTGAAAGGACTATTTGCCGATGTTAAAACGGGAGAATTACGTTGAGAAAACAAAGGATAACTTCAGGAAAGGTTACAATTGCTGTCAATGTGTAGTGCTTTCATATTGTGAGCGATATGGAATTGACGAAGAAACTGCTCTGAAGCTGTCCTGTTCATTTGGCGGCGGTTTCGGACGAATGAAAGAAGTATGCGGAGCGGTCTGTGCGATGGCAATGATTGTAGGATTGGAAACCGGAAACACAGATCCGGGTAATGTGGATGCCAAGCAGGAAAATTATGAAATGGTTCGCTATCTGATGAATGAGTTTAAAAAAGAGAATGGCAGTATATACTGCAGTGAACTGACATCTTTGGAAGGGAATGAAGTATTTACAAAGGTTCAGGAGCGAGGGGGCAAGTATTATAAAAAGAAGCCATGTATCGAGTATGTTGCTGATGTGGCTCGTATCCTGGATAAACAGTTTTTTGAATAATCTGATATGTGGGAGAAATCAGTTATTATGAATCAATCAGATAAAGTTTGAAAAACGGGAGAATGCAGATTTCAGAAGTCAGTCGGATAACGTTTGAAAAAGTGAGGAGGAATCCGAAATCCATTCGGATTACTTTGTTTACATAAATGAAATGAACAGTATATACAAAAGAGATGGGACTGCTGCACGAATTTTATATCATCGTGTGCAGTCCCTTTTTTGCACTTAAAGCCATGAAAATTACTGTTCCATTGCCTCACGGGCATGATCAATGAAAATTCTGCGGATGGCAGGATATTCTCCGATTCCTTTCAGATGACATACCACTTCATAACCTTCTTTTTCAAAGATTCGTCTCCAGGAATCCTCTTCATCACCGGCCATGTCGTTGATTGCATGATCACCGGCCACAATCATAAAGGGTGCAAGATGTACTTTTTCCGGTTTCAGTTCATTGACCATTTTTACCATGGTATCAATGGAAGGATATGCTTCCACCGTGCCCATGAAAATATTGTTGTGCCAGTAATCCTTCAGTGTGAAGTCCAGTGCCGCATAAACCGTGTTGGTGAAATGTACGGTTCCGTGTCCCATGAAAACCAGTGCCTCATTGGAGGGAATTTCAGGGAATTCTTTTTTGATCGCGGAAATGACAGCCAGATTATCTGCTGTGGAAGACAGAAGAGCATTGCCGAAGCGGATTCGTTCAAACTGATCGGCGAAACAGCCTGCTTCTTCAATCATAATATCATTCTCCACACCGTTCAGGATATGAGTGGGCTGAATGATTACTTCCTGAATTCCGTCAGCAGCCATTTGTTCCATGGCATCTGTGACGGTCATAATGCGGATACCGTCCCGTTTCAGAATCTTGCGGATGATCATCTTACTGGTCCATGCACGATAAATGGCATAATCGGGGAAAGCCTGACGAAAATCCTCTTCAATTTTATCAATGGTTTTTTCACGGGCTTCGTTGATGCTGGTTCCGAAACTGACTACAAGAATGGCTTTTTTGGTTTCTGTCATATAAATTCCTCCGTACAGTCGTACAGCGTAGAATAGGTTCTTATCAACCTATTTTACGCTGTACAATTCTGATATAGCTGTATAGATACCGTGGATTCAAAATAATAATATTGTTTTGAAGATTGAATCCGGTGTTAAATCTCTGCAGACGGCGATTTGATAATAAAGGACAAAATGTCCTTTATTCATATCGGTCCGAGTGTGTTTTCCACCCGTTTTCATGGTGAAAAACCATAATTTCGATTCCGGACAGGAATGGGATACCATGAATAGAAACGTCAATATGTATAATCATCTGCCCGAAAACTAATAAAATTGTAGCATTTTCCATCAGTAATGTCAAAATCTATTTGACAGTCTGTCTTTCTATGTTAGAATGTATTATGCTGATTTGGCATGATGGATTTCAGGGAATTACATCTGCAATATGTTATAATAAATGTACTGTTCAAAGCGGATACGCCATACCGGGGAACCACGCAGTGTTTTTGAGGTAGGCTCTGAACAGTAATGTGAATTTCGGTATTCGTGAGGTTATTAGATGAAAATAGTTAATATTGGCAGCCGTGAGAGCAAGCTGGCAGTTGTACAGTCTGAAATGGTCAGAGATTATATTAACAGCCACAATGAAGGAATTCAGGCGGAGCTGGTGACCATGAAGACAACCGGTGATATCATTCTGGACCGCAGTCTGGATAAGGTGGGCGGCAAAGGATTGTTTGTAAAAGAACTGGATAAAGCACTGATGGATGGAAGAACGTGTCTTTCCGTACATAGTCTGAAGGACATGCCCATGGAAGTGTCAGATGAGCTTCCGCTTATTGCATTTTCCAAAAGAGAAGATCCAAGGGATGTTCTGGTGCTTCCGGAAGGAAAAACGGAGATTGATTTTTCATTACCGATTGGATGCTCCAGCCTGCGGCGTATGCTTCAGTTTAAAAAGCTGTATCCACAGGCCGTATTTGAAAGCGTTCGAGGCAATGTAATTACCAGATTGAATAAACTGGACAGTGGAAAGTATTCTGCATTGATTCTTGCTGCGGCCGGTGTAAAGCGGCTTGGTCTGGAAAACAGAATCAGCCGTTATTTTGATCCTTCCGAGATGATTCCGGCAGCGGGTCAGGGAATTCTTGCAGTACAGGGGCGTGCAGGTACAGACTATAGTTTTCTTGCGGGCTACAATGATCCGGAGGGAGAAATGGCAGCACTGGCGGAACGTGCTTTTGTAACGGAGCTGGACGGCGGATGTACATCTCCTGTGGCAGCCCATGCTCAGATCCGGGATGGAGAAATCCATCTGACCGGACTGTATTATGAAGAATCAGACGGTGGACATCTGATTGATTCCATGTCAGGACCTGCTGACAAAGCGCAGGCAGCAGAACTGGGCAGAAAACTGGCAGTTAAACTGCGTGAACAGTATCGCAATAGATAAGAGAGGATTTACAGGATGAATAAAGGTAAAGTCTGGCTGGTGGGTGCCGGCCCTTCTGACGTTGGTTTATTTACATTAAAAGGCAAACAGGTTCTGGAACAGGCAGAAGTTGTTGTATATGATGCACTGGTGGGACACGGTGTACTGGCCATGGTGCCGAAAACTGCAGAACTGGTTGATGTTGGCAAGCGTGCAGGCAACCACACCCTTCCACAGGATCAGATCAATGAAGTTCTGCTGAAAAAAGCACTGGAAGGAAAACGTGTGGTTCGACTGAAAGGCGGAGACCCGTTCCTGTTCGGACGCGGCGGTGAGGAACTGGAATTGCTGGTGGAAAACGACATTCCCTTTGAAATCGTTCCCGGTGTTACTTCTGCCATTTCCGTACCGGCTTATAATGGAATCCCTGTTACACACAGAGATTTCTGCTCTTCCCTGCATATTATTACCGGACATAAGAAAAAAGGAAAAGAATACAACATTGATTTTGAAGCACTGGTTCGTACAAAAGGTACCCTGGTATTTCTGATGGGTATTTCCGCAATGGAAGATATCTGCAAGGGACTGATGGCAGCCGGTATGTCACCGGATACACCGGCTGCTGTACTGCAGAAGGGTACCTCAGCCCGTCAGAAAAAGGTGGTGGCAACGGTTTCCACATTGAAAGCGGCTTCCGATGCTGCAAAAATCGAAACGCCGGCAATTATTGTCGTAGGTAAAGTATGTACAGTTTCCGATCAGTTTGCATGGTATGAAAAGCTGCCTTTACAGGGCTGCCGGGTTCTGGTAACAAGACCGAAGGAACTGGCTTCCCGTATGGCAGAGCAGCTTCGTGAAAAAGGTGCGGAGGTTGTGGAACTGCCTGCCATTCAGACCGAGGCTATTTCGGACAATGCAGAACTGGAAAAAGCTCTGGAAAAACTGGAAAGTTATCAGTGGATTATATTTACCAGCCAGATCGGTGTACGGATTTTCTTTGAAGAGATGCGTGCAGCAAAAGTGGATCTCAGAAACATGAGCCGCGTGAAGATTGCGGTAATCGGTAAAGGAACAAAGGCAGAAGTAGAAAAACACGGCATGTTTGCGGATTTTGTTCCCAGCGTATACGATGGAGAGACACTTGGAAGAGAACTGGCAGAAATCTGTGAAGGCGGGGAACATATTCTGATTCCCAGAGCCAGAATCGGCAGTCCGGAACTGGTAAAGGAACTGCAGGCAGTGAAAGATGTGACCATTGATGATATTGCCACCTATGATACCGTTCTGGTGAAATCTCATCTGATCGATGAAAGAAAAGAATTTGCAGCAGGCAATATGGACTATGCCATTTTCACCAGTGCTTCCACAGTCCGCGGATTTGCGGCAGCAACAGAAGGTCTGGATTACAGCACCGTTGAAGCGGTATGTATCGGCAGACAGACAGCAGAAGAGGCTGAAAAACTGGGTATGAAGACTCATATTTCCAGAGTTGCTTCCATTGCGTCCGTGACAGAACTGACAGAAGAACTGTTTGCTGTAAAAAAAGCGGAAAATCAGGCAAAATAATGAAATGACAGCAGCGGCATGACAGCACAGCTGCTGATGAAGAAAAGAGGAAATATTATGTTAATCAGACCCAGAAGATTAAGAAATGGTGATACGTTAAGACGCATGGTAAGGGAGACCAGAGTGGATAAATCTTCCCTGATCTACCCCATGTTTGTAAAAGAAGGAAGCGGAGTTGTGGAAGAAATCGGCACCATGCCCGGTCAGTACCGTTATTCTGTGGATACCATGGGAAGAAAACTGGAAGAATTACAGAAAGCCGGTGTCAATGCGGTTATGTTCTTTGGCCTTCCGGATCATAAGGATGCATGCGGCAGTGCGGCTTATGATGAAAATGGCATCATTCAGCGTGCAGTAAGAGAAGCAAGAAAGCAGTATCCCGACATGTATCTGATTACCGACGTCTGCATGTGCGAATATACCGATCATGGCCACTGCGGAATTCTGACTTCGGATCACTACGTTGACAATGATAAAACCCTGGATCTTCTGGCACGGACTGCCGTTTCTCATGTTGCAGCCGGTGCGGATATGGTGGCACCCTCTGATATGATGGATGGTCGTGTGCTTGCCATTCGGGAAGCACTGGATGATAACGGATATGAAGTAACACCGATTATGTCCTATGCGGTAAAATATGCATCGGCGTTCTACGGTCCTTTCCGCGATGCAGCCGGTTCTGCCCCTGCATTTGGTGACCGTAAAGCATATCAGATGGATTTCCATAATCGCAGAGAAGCATTAAAAGAAGCCATGCTGGATATTGAAGAAGGTGCCGATATTATCATGGTGAAACCGGCCCTTTCCTATCTGGATATTATCCGGGAAGTAAAGGATATGACAGACCTTCCCATTGCAGCTTACAGTGTAAGCGGTGAATACTCCATGATTAAGGCAGCAGCCAGACTGGGTTATGTGGATGAAGAGAAGATTATTGCAGAAACAGCGATCAGTATGTACCGCGCAGGTACCGATATTCTGCTGACCTATTTTGCAGAGGAAATTGCCGGTGCAATTGATAAAGGACTGATCGGATAGAACATTTACAGAGGGGATTTTTTTGGAAAATACGGTTGATATCATCCGGACTTCCGTTCGGAATCTGGTGGAATTTATTTTTCGCAGCGGCGATATTGACAATCGCAGAACCGGTGCGAAGGAAAAACAGGCGATGGAAGCCGGCAGTCGGATGCATCGGAAGATCCAGAGGCAGATGGGCAGTACCTATGAAAGTGAGGTTTCCCTGAAACTCGGGATCGACCGGGATACATTCCAGATTCAGATCGAAGGCCGTGCGGATGGTATTTTCCATGAGAAGACAAAAGATTGGCTTGAAAAAGTGAATTCTGCTCAGAATATGGAACAGCCTCCGTCACATGCGGAGGCTGTTTCTGGTTTTCCGGAGAAAAATTCATTATTTTATAACCATTCAATGGATCTGACGGAAGAAATATATATTGTAGATGAAATAAAAGGAATCTACCGGGATCTTCGGAAAATGAAAGAGCCGGTGCCGGTCCATAAAGCACAGGCCCTTTGCTATGCTTATATCTATGCACTTCAGAATAAAAAACAGGCAATGGGAATTCAGATGACCTACTGCCATCTGGAAAATGAAACCATAAAACGTTTTTATGACACCTATTCCTTTGAAGAACTGGAAGTGTGGTTCGGGGAACTGATGCAGGAGTACGAACGATGGGCAAAACTGGAATCGGATATGCGTTCTCAAATGCGGCAGAGTCTGCAGGGAATGGAATTTCCCTTTCCTTACCGGAAGGGACAGAGGAAACTGGCTGTTTCCGTGTATCGCAGCATTGAACAGAAAGGTGAATTATTTGTTCAGGCACCAACCGGAATCGGAAAAACCATGTCCGTGTTATTTCCTGCTTTAAAGGCCATGGGAGAAGGTATGGCAGACCGGCTCTTTTATCTGACGGCCAAAACCATCACCAGAACCGTGGCGCAGGAAGCTTTTGAAATTCTGAAAAACAGAGGACTGAAGCTGCATTCCGTAACCATTACCGCAAAGGAACGGATGTGTCCCATGGAAGAATGCAATTGCAACCCGGATGCCTGTCCAAGGGCAAAAGGTCATTTTGACCGGGTAAATGATGTCATATATGATATGATCACCACTCTGGATCGAATCGGAAGAGAGGATATTCTGGAATATGCAGAAACCTTTCAGATCTGTCCCTTTGAACTGAATCTGGATCTGACCAGCTGGTCACAGGGAATTATCTGTGATTATAATTATGTGTTTGATCCCAATGTATATCTGAGACGGTTCTTTGGAGACAATATTCAGCAGAAATATCTGTTTCTGATTGATGAAGCACATAATCTGCCGGATCGGGCAAGGACCATGTATTCGGCTGATCTGGTCAAGGAGCAGGTTCTGCAGGTTTCCAGATATATGAAAACCGCTGGGGATTTCGAGGGGATGGATACACCGGAGGCTGTACATGCAGCAAAAAAAACCGGGCGCAGCCTGCAGGCACTTAATAAAAAGATGCTGTCCTTGAAAAAAGAAACCAGACAGGTTCAGGTGCTTACAGAAACGGAAATTCTGGATCTTTATGAAGATACGGTTCATGTGCAGAGCTGTATCAGCAGTTTTCTGGAAGAGACAAAAAATACAGTGGATGAGGAACTGCTGAATTTTTATTTTGAACTGCGGCATTTTAATGCCATGTGTGAAAACATGGATGAAAACTATCTGTTTTACTGCAGTGTGGAGGAGGGAACCTTTCATATCCATCTTCTATGTGCCAATCCGGCAGCCAATGTCCATCGCTGCATTGAAAAAGCAGTCAGCAGTGTGTTCTTTTCTGCAACCATGCTGCCCATGCACTATTATAAAGAACTGCTGACAACAGAAAAAGATGCCTTTGCCATTTACGTGGATTCTCCCTTTGATAACCGGAGACGGCTACTTGCTGTGGCAGAGGATGTCAGCAGCCGGTATACCATGCGGAATGAAACCCAGTACCGGCGGATTTTCAACTACATTTTACAGACGGTGTCCTGCAAAAAAGGGAATTATATGGTATTTTTCCCGTCGTATCAATATATGATGGAAATTGCAGCTCTGTATGATGAAATGGCAGAAAAAGAGAAGGAAGACCGTGGAAAAAATATGCCTTTCCGCCTTCTGGTCCAGCAGGCCGGCATGAAAGAAGAAGGAAGGGATGCATTTTTAAAAGCATTTGCGGAAGAAAGTGAAGATAAAAATTCCCTGGTGGGTTTCTGTGTGATTGGAGGTATTTTCTCGGAAGGAATTGATCTGACCGGAGAAAAACTGATCGGTGTGCTTGTTGTGGGCACCGGACTGGGGCAGATCAGCATGGAAGGAGAGCTTTTGAAACAATATTTTGAATCCCATGGGAAACCGGGCTATGATTACGCCTATCGTTTCCCGGGAATCAATAAAGTTTTTCAGGCAGCCGGACGTGTCATCCGTACCACGGAGGATGAAGGCGTTATCATTCTTCTGGACAATCGGATGCTTCTGGAAAATCATGTACGACTGTTTCCCATGGACTGGGAAAACTATCAGCCGGTGAATCAGTATACCATAAAGGATACGGTGGAAACTTACTGGAAAGAAAGAAGCGATACCGGAGATTGAACCTCCGGTATCGCATATGTAACGTATGAAACAGCCTTAATCGTTGAACAGCATCAGTGTGAAATAGATGACCGTGTGACCATCGAAGTTGTAACTGAGTCCAGCCTGTTCGGCGGTCTGCATGATCATGATGCCATGACTTTCGATGGTTGCGAAACGCTGTTCGGGATGGCGGCAGGGACCATCGGGATAGGAACAGGTTTCACAGGTCATACAGCCGGTGGTCAGGGTGAGTACATCACCAAACTCTTCTTTCATCCGCTGCGTCAGCTCATAGGAAACCATCTCATGATCCCTTCTGGCATTGAGACATCCGGTGAAATCTGCGATGTCCGGTACGTCTGTGGCAGTTGTAAACAGAAGTGCATGAGAAAAATGGCTGCAGCGTTCCATACACTCCTGAACGGTACCGATCACCGGCGGACATGCCCAGGAATGACCGTATCTGGGACATTCGGTTTCACAGAGGAAACGGACTTTTTCAGAAAAAATCAGGTCCTCTCTTTCCAGAAAAAAATATTCGCAGACCGGGTATTCGGTCAGAAAGCTGTCAATCCGTTCCTTATAATCCATAATGCAAGTTACCTCCTCTTTTTTCATTCAGCAGAAAATGAACCATAACGGCTGAACGATTCCCCTTTTCTTCCTGTAATGTGCTTTCGGAATCATTTTCATATGGATTTAGACATATGGTGAACAGATTCCGAGAGTATATCTATAGTACCATAAGAAAATGTTGGGGTCAAAAGCTTTTGACCCTGGTACATCGAATAATAAATATCAAGCAAGTGAGATGGCTAGTTAATTATTATTCGATGTACCAGTATCATAAGAGACGGGAAAAAGATAGTGCGTGAGTTGTTGCAATAATTAAAAAAAGTAAAAAAAATACTTGCTTTTTGTTTTGAAGTGTGATATAGTATCGAAGTCGGCTGACAGAGCCGACAGATAAAGGGGTATCGCCAAACGGTAAGGCACCGGACTCTGACTCCGTCATCTCAAGGTTCGAATCCTTGTACCCCTGCTTGGAACTGCGGTTCGGCCGGGTTTCGTTACAATTTTATATAAAGGGGTATCGCCAAACGGTAAGGCACCGGACTCTGACTCCGTCATCTCAAGGTTCGAATCCTTGTACCCCTGCTTGAGACCTGCAGTATTATGCAGGTCTTTTTCTGTATGATCAAAACCTGAAAGAATAAAGTTTGACAGTTTTTTCATATTTATATAAGATAGTATCAGAACAGATCTGGAAGGAGAAACAGACAGTTATGGAAGACCAGTTAATATTGATCGATCTTTTTGATCGGGAGATCGGATATGGACCCAAATTGGAGGTTCACAGACGTGGGCAGCTTCACAGAGCATTTTCTGTATTTCTGATCGATGGGGATCGTATGCTGATTCAGCAGCGCAATCCGGAAAAATATCATTCGGGCGGTCTGTGGGCCAATGCCTGCTGTTCCCACCCCAGAAAAGGAGAAAACCTGGAGGAAGCAGTGGTCAGACGAATGGAGGAAGAGCTGGGTATCAGAACGGATTGCAAAGAACTGTTTCATTTTGTGTATTACTCAAAGTATTCGGATGAAATGCATGAATATGAACTGGATCATGTATTTCTGGGAACCTATCACGGAGATCCCTCTTTCTGCCGGGAGGAAATTGCCCAGGTGAAGTGGGTATCCATGGAATGGCTGGCTGAGGATCTTAAAAATCATCCGGAACAGTACACAAGCTGGTTTCAGATTGCAGCACCTTCTGTTCTGGAAAAAGTGTGGTCGGATGGAAGAAACCGTTAACTTTTTTCAAACCGGAAGATGCTGAAGTGAAAAGGGGAATCATGTATAATCAGTTCAACGAAGATAAAAAGAGAGAAGAAATCATTGCGCAGTATTATAATACAATTATGAATCGACGGGGGATGGATCAGGTAAAGGAAATAGTCAGAAAATGGGAACTCCTCAGAAAAAATATTGGCGTTTTTCCATCGGATGAAGCGGTTCTGCTTCCGGAATACCTGTGGGTTTCCAGATCAGGAACCGGAAAAACGGAAATGCTTCAGCTTCTGGCAGGATATCTGGATGCAGCGCAGCTTATGCCATTCAGCGGTATGGAAAAAGTGATCGAGTATAAACTGAATTACTGCAGTCCGGAAGCCCCCTTTGATGAACTGGATGAACTGATCCGTTATCTGTCTGTCAGTTCCGGATATCATAATGAATTCAAAGGAATTCTGGCAGTCAATGTGGATAACTGGCTTCATAACCTGAACAACCCTCATTTTATTGATTTTGTAGAATTTCTGGCCGAACACAATCAGAGCCTTCTTCTTATCCTGATTGCATCTCCGGAAGAAGAATATCTGGAGGAACTGGAAAATATCCTTTCTCTGTATCTGCGTATTCATCGTGTGGATATTAATATGCCGGATGTGGAAGGGATGATGGAATTCTTTTCGGAAAAACTGGATAAGTACCATTGCAGATTATCCGAAGATGCAGAAAATCTGGTGCGGGAAACCCTTGAAATCCTGAAGGATCTGGACGGATTTGATGGATATAAAACACTGGAATTCATGGTTCAGGAAATCGTTTATAATTTTTTCTGCAGCGATCATATCACATCCCGTATCATCGGAACCGAATATCTGGGAGAATACGGTGCAGACGGAGGCCTGATTTCCCGATATCGCAAACGCTGGAACAATAAGAAAAAGCTCCAGAAGGGGATCATCGGTTTCCAGCCGAAGGGAATGATAGGACAGCCGATCAATCGAAATGCATGGGGTAAATCATGATGAAAATAGAAAAATATCTGGAGTATCCGCAGGATACCAGATGGGCAGCCGATGAAGAAATCACATCTCCGATATCATCGGTGAAACTGGACATCAGCCAGGAGAACTATGAATCGGCAGGACTGATTCTGAAAAGTGATGGGAAGACGGTATATGTGGATGGACTGGACAATCACAGTATGGTGATCGGCTCCACCGGTTCCGGCAAATCCCGACTGATCTGTATGCCGATGATCGGAATTATGGCAAACGCCGGAGAGTCCTTTATTGCAACGGATCCGAAAGCGGAGCTGTTTCGAGCCACATCAGGTCTGGCAAAGCAACAGGGGTATCAGGTGGTGGTATTGAACTTCAGAGAAATCACATCCGGTGATATGTGGAATCCCCTTCTGATTCCCTATGAACTGTATCAGAAGGGTAAAACCGATCCGCTCAGCAGAGACCGGGCACTGTCCCTGATCAATGACCTGGTTATGGCGATTACAGCCCAGGAAACCGGTGCCCAGGAACAGTTCTGGATTCAGATGGCACAGTCCCTGATGATGGCAAATATTTTACTGTTATTTGAAACCGGAAAAAAAGAAGAAATCAATATGCTCAGCCTCAGCCGATTATGTCAGGACTACGGAAAACCGCCGCATATGAATGCGCTTTACAAGCTTCAGAAATACATTGACCCGGATTCCATTGCAGGAATGAACTATGCCGGTGTCTGTATTGAAGCAGAAAAAACCCAGAGTTCCATCATGAGTATGGTCCATGGTTTTCTTCGTGTATTTAACACCCAGGAAGGGCTGATGCGGATGATGGCAGACAGCACCTTTGACATGAGAAGCTTTGGCAGAAAGAAAACGGCTGTATATCTGATTATTCCGGATGAGAAAAGCACTTTTCATTTTCTGGCATCCACTTTTACCAAGCAGTGTTATGAAATGCTGATTGCAGAGGCTCATAAGGAAGAAACCGGAGAATTGCCGGTACGGGTGAATTTTGTGCTGGATGAGTTTGCCAATCTCCCGGTTATCCGGGATATGCCCAATATGATATCAGCAGCAAGAAGCCGTAAAATCCGTTTTCATCTGGTCATTCAGAGCATGAGCCAGCTGGAAAGCAAATACGGAAAAGATGCGGAAACCATCAGCAGCAACTGTGAAAATCTGGTTTATCTGAATTCAAAGGAATTTGAATTTCTGGAACGGATCAGCAGGCGATGCGGTACGCTGGTGGATAACCACAATCAGGTACGTCCGCTGATTTCCCCGGCAAGGCTGCAAAGACTGGATAAGTTTCGGGGCGAGGTTCTGATTTTTCATGGAAGAAATTATCCATATATCACAAATCTGGCAGATATCAGCCGATATCCGTTCCGAACATGCGATCCCATTGAACTGAAACCGTTGAAAACCATCTGGATTTCCGTTTTTCATGTGGAAAATCTGCTGGATGAATGCATGAAACAGAGCAATAAGAAGCTGTTTTCCAATGCGTATCAGCGGCAGAAAAGCTGCAGCAGTACGGCTTCTGAAGACCATCGTTTCAGTCGTTATCTGAAAAATGCAATGGCAAAAGCAATGCAGGAAGGAGACGCAGCTGCAGCAGTTTCAGCTGCAGATAATCCGGATGAAATCCGGAAATTACTGAAGGAACTGGAAAAACTGCGGGAAGAACGGATCCGGAATGAACAGGAACTGTCCATTGAGCAGCAGCACTACTGGCTTCAGAGTTCCGAAAAAGACTTTCATACCATTGAAACGAAACTTCGGAACTGTCTGCTTCATCAGGAAGAAATTGGAATCCGCCTGGATTCGGAGCAGCTGTACAGATGTTCACAGATGGCCTGGTGCCATGCAGTACTGGCGGCAAAGACCCATGGCGAAAAGAAATATATCTACAGAGACTGGCAGCTGAATGCACTTTCCGGTATTTTGAGAAAACTGCAGAAACAGGATAAAACAGCCGATTTTTATCCGGCAGATTCCATGAAAACCGATATTCTGCTTGCCGGTGGCCTGGCAGCAGCTCTATATCAGTTTTACAATGAAAACTATGCAGCATCGGAAGCGGTGATTCGATATCTGATGAACCGGAAAGGGCGGATTTCTCAGGTCCCGGACATGAGAGAAGCAGTCAATCACCTGTATCGGTTATTTGATACCGTAAGAAAAGTATCCGGCATTTCTGCAAATCAGGATCCGAATGGAGAAGAGATCCATACAGAAATCGGTCAGAAACGGATCCGGGAGGCTTTGAAACTCTGGCGGGACTATCTGGATGGCGGTCCGGAATTCGAAGAAACCGGTACGCATATGGAAGAAAATATGGTCTGGATGATGCTGAAACCAGGCAGAAAGAGTCCGGCGGAAGAAGATAACCAGCAGATTTACAGAAGCGTACTGGATCTCTGCAGAGATCTTTGCCGGACTTGCAGAAATTAATATGTATGGCTGAATCCTCAAAATTGCTGTTGTGAAACGATTTCAGGTATACATGTGAAACATACAGGAGGAATGGATGGCACAGGTAATTGTTATTGGGGGCGGTGCTGCAGGTATGATGGCAGCATATGCAGCCTCTGAAAAAGGACATCAGGTTACTTTACTGGAGAAGAATGAAAAGCTTGGAAAGAAGCTGTATATTACCGGTAAAGGACGATGCAATATCACCAATGCCGCGGATATGGAAACCATTATGGCGCATATTGTTTCCAATCCCAAGTTTTTATACAGTGCTCTTTATGGCTTTACCAACCAGGATATGATCACCCTTTTAAACAAAGCCGGACTGGAAACCAAAGTGGAGAGAGGAATGCGGGTTTTTCCTGTTTCCGATAAATCCTCGGATGTGATACGGACGCTGGCAGATCTTCTCGAAAAAAACCATGTGAAGGTATTTCTGAATAAGAAGGTGGAAACGCTTCTTTTCCGTGAGACGGAGGAAGGGGATTTCGGGAAACGAACCTGCATCGGTGTGCAGACGGAAGATGGAAGAAAACGCACCGCTGATGTGGTAATTGTTACCACGGGCGGAATCAGCTATCCCTCAACGGGTTCCACTGGAGACGGCTACCGTTTTGCAGAAGAAGCAGGTCACTCTGTTACGCCTCTTTCTCCTGCACTGGTTCCCTTTACGGCAGAGGAAGAATGGGTCAGAGAACTGCAGGGATTGTCGCTGCGGAATGTGGGTGTACAGATCACGTCCGGTAAAAAGAAAATTTATACTGATTTCGGAGAAATGCTGTTTACCCATTTTGGTGTAAGCGGACCTGCCATATTAAGCGGGAGCAGTATCTGTGTGAAACATCTGCGAAAAGGAAAACTGACCCTTCATATTGACCTGAAACCGGCTCTGGATCGGGAACAGCTGGATGCACGCCTTTTAAGAGAATTTAAGGATGCAAGAAACAAGCAGATCAGCAATGTAATCGGCAGCCTGTATCCGTCCAGTCTGGTGCCGGTTATGCTGAAACTTAGTGAAATTCCGGCAGAAAAACCCATCCATGATGTGACCAGGGAGGACAGGAACCGATTGATCCGAACAACAAAGGATCTGCAGATTACCTTAAACGGCCTTCGCGGATACAATGAAGCAATCATTACCCAGGGAGGCATCAGGGTAAAGGAGGTTAACCCCACCACCATGGAATCCAGACTGGTGGATGGACTTCGGTTTGCCGGTGAAGTTCTGGATGTGGATGCATTTACCGGCGGATATAACCTGCAGATTGCCTGGTCAACGGGGTGGGCAGCAGGAAGCACAATCGAATAAATAAGAAACAAATCGTAAATGTACTTTCGAAAAAAGATTTCGTAAGTACAGTACAAATATCCGGAGGAAATATGGGAGTAAATATTGCTATTGATGGACCTGCAGGAGCAGGTAAGAGTACAATTGCCAGACTGGTTGCAAAAAAACTGAACTTTGATTACATTGATACAGGTGCAATGTATCGTACCATGGGTCTGTATCTGGACAGAAACCAGATCAGCTTATCGGATGAAGCAGCAGTAAAGACAGCCTGTGAGCAGGCCGAAATCGGTGTTACCTATGAAAATGGCGAACAGCAGATGTGGCTGGATGGTGAAAATGTCAGCGATCAGATCCGAAATGAAAAGGCAGCCGGTCTGGCTTCTGCCTGTGGAAAACTGATGCCTGTCCGTGAAAAACTTGTGGATTTCCAGCAGAAACTGGCATTATCCCGGAATATTGTCATGGATGGACGGGATATCTGCACGGTGGTTCTTCCACGGGCGGATGTAAAGGTTTATCTGACTGCCAGTGTGGAGGAACGTGCAAAAAGAAGATTTCTGGAATATCAGAAAAAGGGAATGACCTGTACTTTTGAAGAGGTAAAACAGGAGGTGGAAGAACGGGATTACAACGATATGCACCGTGCAATCTCTCCCTTATGCCGCGCAGAAGATGCGGTGCTGGTGGATACCTCTGATATGAGTATTGAAGAGGCAGCAGAAGCAATTATGAAATTTCTGCCCGAAAAATAAGCAAGGAGATTATCTTTATGGATGTAAAACTGGCAAAATCAGCCGGATTCTGCTTTGGAGTGAAAAGAGCGGTGGATACCGTATATGAACAGATTGCGCTGAATGATCAGAAAACGCCCGAAGAGCAGACACCGATTTATACCTATGGTCCGATCATTCACAATGAAGAAGTGATCGCTGATCTGGAACAGAAAGGTGTCCGAATTGTAAATAACGAAGAAGAACTGACGGAACTGACAGAAGGAACAGTTATCATTCGTTCCCATGGTGTCGGGGAACGGATTTATCATCTGATTGAAAAACAGAATCTGAAACTGGTGGATGCAACCTGTCCTTTTGTGAAAAAAATTCACCGGACAGTCAGCGATGCATCGGGTCAGGGAAATTTTGTTCTGATTGTGGGCAACAGAGAACACCCGGAGGTACAGGGAATCTGCGGATGGTGCCGCGGTCCGTATACGGTGATTTCATCGGTGGAAGAAGCAAGGAAATTACAGATTCCGGAAGGAAAAAAAGTAACCGTGGTATCACAGACCACATTTAATGTGGCAAAATTTAAATATATCCTTGAATCTTTACGGGAAATTTGCTATAATATGCTATGTGTCAATACTATATGCAATGCAACTCAGGAACGTCAGGCGGAAGCACAGGAAATTGCTTCAGAAGTAGATGCTATGATTGTGATTGGAGGAAAGACAAGTTCCAATACACAGAAGCTATACGAAATCTGTAAAAAGGAATGTGACAATACCTATTATATACAGACGCTTAAAGACTTATCAGCTTATAATTTTCAAACTGTTTGCACCGTAGGTATTACAGCAGGGGCATCAACCCCGAAGCACATTATTGAGGAGGTTCAATTACATGTCAGAACAAACTTTTGAAGAATTATTAGAAGGTTCTGTAAAAACAATCCGCACTGGGGAGGTTGTCAGCGGAAAAGTTATAGCTGTTAAGGAGGATGAAATCGTTCTGAATATCGGTTACAAATCTGACGGTATTATCACAAGAAGCGAATACACCAACGACAACAACGCTGACCTTACCACCATGGTTCAGATTGATGATGAAATGGAAGCCAAAGTTGTTAAAGTAAACGATGGCGAAGGACAGGTTGTTTTATCTTATAAGAGACTGGCTGCTGACAGAGGCAACAAGAGACTGGAAGAAGCTTTTGAAAATCAGGAAGTTCTTACAGCACCCGTTACCAGAATCGACAAAGGCGGCTTAAGTGTTACCGTTGAAGGTACAAGAGTTTTCATTCCTGCAAGCCTTGTATCCGATACTTATGAAAAAGACCTTACAAAGTATGATGGTCAGGAAATTGAATTCGTAATCACAGACTTCAAACCCAGACAGAGAAGAATCATCGGTGACCGCAAGCGTCTGCTGGTTGCCAAGAAGAAAGAAATGCAGAAAGCTCTGTTCGAGAAGATCGAACCCGGCATGACTGTTACCGGTACTGTTAAGAATGTTACCGATTTCGGTGCATTTATCGATCTGGGCGGCGCTGACGGTCTGCTTCACATCTCTGAAATGTCATGGGGCAGAGTTGATAACCCGAAGAAGATGTTCGCTGTAGGCGATGAAGTAACATCTTTCATTAAGGAAATCAACGGCAGCAAGATTGCACTGAGCCTTAAGTTCGAAGATAAGAACCCCTGGTTAACAGCTGCTGAAAAGTATGCAGTTGGTACAGTTGTTGAAGGCCGTGTTGCCCGTATGACAGACTTTGGCGCATTTGTAGAACTGGAGCCCGGCGTAGACGCTCTGCTTCACGTATCTCAGATCTCCAGAGCACACGTTGAAAAACCTTCAGATGTACTGAGCAAGGATCAGATCATCACAGCCAAGGTTGTTGATTTCAACGAAGAAAGCAACAAGATCAGCCTGAGCATGAAAGCAATCGAAGCTCCTGCACAGGAAGAAGAATAAGGAATCCATTCAGGATAGGATGACGGGTGTCGCAAATGCGGCACCCGTTTTTTTCGTTTTTCCCGCTTTTTATTCATGCTTTTTTCAACTGGAAGTTTTTCCTTTTTCACCTTCGCAGTATTTACTCAGAAGCCCGGTAGCAGTATGCTTCCATCAGATGAGATACAAGAATTTCATCGGAATGATCCAGATCCGCAATGGTGCGGGCGGTTTTCAGCAGACGGTAGTAGCCTCTTGTGGTCAGCGTGTTTTTATCCAGATATGTATTCAGACAGGATCGTGCATCCGGATGCAGCGGGCAGAAATCCCGTACCATGGAAGAAGACATCTGTGAATTAAAAAAGATGCCGGTTCCCTGAAATCGTTTCATCTGTACTTTATGAACTTCAAGAATCCGCTTTCGTATGGTCTCCGAAGTTTCGTTATCCGATCTGACAGTCAGCAGATCTTCTTTGGAGAGAGGCAGAACTTCCATGTGAATATCGATCCGATCCAGAAGCGGACCGCTGATCCGGTTCCGGTATTTTTTCACTCCGTGTCCGGTACAGGTACATCTGACCGGATCCGGCCAGTAGCCGCATGGACAGGGATTCATGGCAGCGCAGATCATGGTATGGGCGGGGAAATCGTATCGTCCGTTCAACCGTGAAATCTGTACCATCTGATCCTCCATGGGCTGTCGCAGAACTTCCAGTGTCCTGCGGGAAAACTCCGGAAGCTCATCCAGAAACAGGACACCTCTGTCTGCCAGAGAAATTTCACCGGGAGTCGGATACAGCCCGCCGCCGGATAACGCTGTT
>JBJELP010000106.1:0-2958 GCA_051879215.1 Lachnospiraceae bacterium | reverse complement strand
GCTTTCCCAAAAGTTGCAGCGGGAAATTCCTCATTTTTGCATGTATCTCCAGCGTAGTTTCTACACCAAAGAAATGTCGTTGCAGACATACTTTTGTTTTTAGTTACAGATATGTGATGCTGGTTTCATCGGTTCCATTTGCCAACCGATGCATGCGGTCGGTTAGGGAGTCCTCCTGTTGGGGGTCCACACCTCCACACATCCAGTTCACATATAAATCGTATGCAGGCTCACCTTCGAAACAACGGGATGTGTTATTGAAGATATCCTGACGCAGACCTTCTGCCCATTCGGGTGGCAGATATTTGATGAGTACCTGACGCCAACGGACGAGTTCCTCATCCAGTTCGATGATGGTTTTAACCATTTCATCAGTAAGCTTAAGGAAATCATACACCGTTGGACAGTCACGGATGCAATCAGTCTGATCCTGAACATTGAAAATTTTATCTTCAGCCATCCTATGCACCTCCCTTCTGGGAGGCGAAAAGCTCGTTGATACTTGATTCACGAAGGCGGTTGTTTTCGCCCGGAAATAAAATCAAGTGGCAGTGGTGCATCAGACGTCCCACAAGTGCCGCAGTCATCTGCTCGTCATACAGGACATTTACCCATCTGGAGAATTCCAGATTAGTATTCAGTATGATAACCTTCTTTTCATGAATCTCGGAAAGATAATCAAAGAGCAGCTGTGAACCGGTTCTGTTGTAAGGTACATAGCCGAATTCGTCCAGTATAATGATTTCTGCTTTATCCATCTTTTTGTGAAGCTGGGACAGTGCTCCATGTTCCTGTGCCTCGGAAAGCTGGTTGATCAGTGCTGCTGTACGGAAGAACTTTACAGGGATTCCTTTTTTACAGGCTTCCATGCCAATGCAGATGGACAGCATTGTTTTACCGGTTCCTGTACTGCCATACATCACAAGGTTATTTCCTGTATGATAAAAGTCCAGTGCTTTGAGATTCTCGATAGTGACACTGACCGGGAACTGTACTTCGCTGGAATCAAAGGATGTAAAACTGTGCTGCAGTGGAAATCCTGCTGCGTTGATTAGCTTTGCAATCCTTGAGGATTTGCGGTACTGTATTTCATCCATCAGAAGATTATACAGGTATTCCTGGTGGCTCTCACCGGTCTGGATCATTGCGTTTTCTGCAAGATTTACAGAAAGTCTCAGCTGTTTACAGCAGGCTGCTATGGCATCTTTGTAATCATCCATTTACGGCACCTCCTTTCCGAAGGAGTTTGTCATAAGAGGACAGATCCACAGGCATCTGTACGATTTTGGGAACCCCGTTCTGCTGTGGAAGTGGCGGCAGTTCGGGAACGTCAGCATAAAGTCGGCAATACAGATTTTTCAGACTGTCAGGATCCTTTACCTGATAGAGCAATGCCTGGTCAACTGTCTGAAGGGCACTGTCAAAACCAGTGCGATTCGTCAGCTCTGCCAGTACTTTCAGAACGGTTCCTCGGTCTGAACTGCTGCAAAGCTTCATGTAATGCTGCATATTTTCCGGCATCATGTCAAACAGCCCACTGTTGAACAGGGAACGAGGTTTTCTGGAAATAGCGGTAAGATATGGCACCCATTCCATGCTGGACTGCTTCCGGTCTCCGTAGAGCCGTCTGTGTGTAACAATCAGATGCTGTTTCATATCCATCACCATTACCTGAGTTGCTGTGATTTTCAGCATCACTGTGGTTTCTGAGTGATCCGGTGAAACAGAATATTCGTGTTTCCCGGATTCCAGAGTGAAGCGTCCCCATTTATCGGTGACAACAATCTCATACCTTGCTGTATCAAAGGCGGTATCCGGTAACGGAAGCATTGCTTTACGGTCAGCATCATATCGGTCAAGAATCGTCTGATCATAGTGATAGTGTTCACGATTCATGTCCGCATCAGCCTCGGCAAGAAGGTTCTGATTGAAATCATACAGACTGGTGAAATGCGGGACAGGAACAAGGAAGTTCCTTCTCGAATAGCCAACCTTGTTTTCAACATTTCCTTTTTCCCAGCCGGATTCCGGATTCATAAACCGGCAGCTGAATCCATAGTGTTCACTGAACCGCAGGAACTTGTCCGTCAGTTCCCGACCACCGTTTTTCAGTATCTTGGTGACAATGGTTGAAGTGTTGTCGAACCAGATTTCAGTAGGAACACCACCGATATGCTCAAAGATGGCAATCATATTTTCCATGAAACACTCTGCGTTTTCACCGTACATCAGCTGCGTATATCCGCCGTTACTGTATGGAAAAGAAAGCACAAGATATTTCCCATCATGGCATCTGCTGTTTTCATAGAACTGTGCAGCACCAAAGTCTGCCTGTCCTTCGCCGGGATGATGGATAAGCGGTAAATATCCTTTTCTGTTATCAAGGTGCAGCTGTGACTTTCTGTAGGCCACATACTGTGCAACAAGCCTGTAGGAGCAATCAAAGTCCTCTGCTTCCTTGCAGAGTCTGTGATAGACTCTTTTGGCTGTATGACGCTGCTTACGGGGCGCTTTTTTGTCTCCGGCGAGCCATTCGTCAATCAACGGTTTATAATTGTCCAGTTTAGGACAGATGTTCTCCGGATCCTTTACTTTAGGCTCCGGGGTATTAAAATCGGTCATGTCGATATATTTACAGATGGTTTTTCGATCATAACCGGTTTCTGCGATAATGGTAGGTATGTTTTTCCCTTGCTCATAATAGAGCTGTCTGATAGAATGTACCTTGTCCATTGTAAGCATACTCCTTTCCTCCTTAAAATGTTGTCCGCAACGACATTTCAAGGATACATAAGCTTCGGTATGCCTGCAATGGATGTTTTGATATTTCTCTAAAACTACAGTATTTACTGTGGTCTTAGAGAAATACCAAACGCATCTGCAATAATTGGGAAATTCCTCATGCAACTTTTTGGATTTCCTTCTGCAACTTTTGGTATTTTAATTGTACAATAAACA